>JACONG010000004.1:215452-253105 GCA_014323865.1 Rhodospirillales bacterium
GCGATTCCGAATGGGTGCGGGGCGTTCAGTTCTTCAAAAAGGACACTGGGTCCCAGGAAGAAGATGAAGAAGATAACATGATCGCTGTTTGGGGCGACGAAGGTTCATTAGTTATCTCACGGGATGATGGGGCGACGTGGTCGGCAATCTCCCGGGTGCCGTCGACCAATGAATATATAGATGAACGTATACGTGCCGCATCTACGCTGCCGGACGATTTCGTCTGGGGCAGCATCAGGGACAGCACCATTCTCAACGATTACCAAACGGTTGCCGCGTGGGACGACACTGGCTCGCTGGCCCTCTCGGATGACGGTGGAATAACGTGGGACGTCACCGTGAACTTTCGGGAAAACGGTCAATTCCACAATTCCGAATGGGTGCGGGACGTTCAGTTCCTCAAAAAGGACACTGGGTCCCAGGAAGAAGATGAAGAAGATAACATGATCGCTGTTTGGGGCGACGAAGGTTCATTAGTTATCTCACGGGATGATGGGGCGACGTGGTCGGCAATCTCCCGGGTGCCGTCGACCGATGAATATATAGATGTTGGATCCGTCCCATCATCGACCGAGGTGTCGTATGTAGATGGTGGCAGCGGCGTCTTGTTATGGAATCCCCAAGCGAAGTCGATGCTTCACCTTGAGTTGAATGAGTGTGGTCTGGTGGCTTCGCAGGCAGGCAACATCTTCAATAAGATCGAAGTTCCGGACAGTATCCGGTCGGTTTGGGTCGACGCGAACGATCATCAGGCGCACTTGCAAACCGGAAGCGGGCGCCTGTTCAAGTCCGTCATGACCGAACCAACGACAGATAAGACTGCTGCGGAAGGTGGCGACACCGGCAAGAATGATACGGGCAATGCCTGCAGCGTGACAGGTATACTGCTTGACGAAACCGGCACTGAGGATGGGCGCGAGTTCGCGTGGGCTGAAGAAAAGGGGTTCCGCGAATTCCTGACCAGCAATGAGGCCGTAAAGAACCTTGGCATCGCGGCGAACGGCGAGACGCAGTTTGTCCAAAGCCAGAATGGCAATCTGGCGTTCCGGCCCGGACCGGGGCACGCATGGTCGACAGTGGATCGGGATGGTGATGGGCTGAAGGTCGGGTCCCTTAGAGGTGAGGCGGCACCTATCGGCGATTCGGTCCAGTCCGCAACAACCATGGCTTGGACCACTGAAGACGGATCGACTGGCGACGCCGCAATCCTGATGTTTGCAACCGATCAGCACCATATCGGCTACACGCTGTTCAGGTTGGAAGGCGAACCACCGACGTCAAAGCCTTATGATTGGAACAGCTTCCATACGGCTGATGCCGGATTGCCGTGGCGAGACCATTCGGAGATTGCCGACATCGCAGTCTATAGCAGTGACGCTGGGACCGAGCCGATCGAGGACCCACTGTTCACGATCCTCATGCTCACGACGCAGGGCGATCTCGCAGTGGCCAATGCGCACAACTTCGACACGTTGATGGACAACATCAATGCGACGTTGGACAATAAATCGCGGCCAGTGACAGAAATGGTTGATGAACTGCAGAAACACTTTGCCGACGAGAATCTGCCGCCGCATATGCGCGACAGCGTCGCACCGCTTCTTTCGTTCCTGGCGCGCGAAGCGGCGGCTGATGCTCGCGAAGGTCGGACGAGGCGGTCGTCGCTCGATAAGCATCTCGGTGAGACAACGATCCCTCGTGTTTTCAGCGTCGTTGTGATCTTTTACGTGGTGCATCTCTTCATTCGGCTGCAGCAGTATTATGCCAAGATCGCTGCGCATCATGACGCTCGTGCCGATGCAATCCTTCTGATACCGAGCTATGGCAAGATCCAGCAGAACATGGCCTATCCTGATCTCGTGGACGCGCTATCGGCGGAGAACGTCGGTTTCGGCAGGATGCCCAAGGAGGTTGTGGCGCAAGCCACCGAGATGGCCAAGGGCTTCAATCCACGCAGTTCGTGAGCGTGACCGTGAAACCCGCTACCCGCCCCTACCAGTTGAAGCGCAGACCTGCCCCGAGGAACGGCTGGCTGTCGTAGTCGGAACTGGCGAGCGCCGTCCCGTTGCGGTCCTCAAGTCTCAATTCGCCGCCGACGGGGCCGGCAACCGAACCAACCATCACGCCGATGGCCCAGATCGAGGTGGCCTTGCTGTGAAGATGGCGCGGGAAGGCGTCGACCACGATCGTCTGACCGAGCGGGATCAGCGGTGCGCCCACAAGGCCCTGCACAAAGCGCCAGACGGTCACCTCGATCAGCGTTTCAGACATGCCGCAACCGATCAGCGTGATCGTGTAGCCCGCGGTTGCGAAGAGGAAGAGGTTCTTCCTTCCGAACCGGTTCGAGAACCATCCTGCCGTTGCCGTTGCCGTGGCACTGCCCAGCATGAAGCCGATCAGGACCCAGGCCATCTGGTCGGGCGTTGTCGAGAACGTGCCCTGCATGTGGGGCAGCGCAACCGAGACGATGGTCCAGGTGAAGTCGTAGGCCATGGTCGCGAGCGTCGCGAAGGCCACCAGCATGACGAAACGAAGACCGGTCGGCCGCTCGACGTCGTCGGTCACCGCAGGACCGCCATCCTCGTCGGCGGCGGTTGCTTCCGCGGTCATTGTCCTGGCAGCACGTCCGCGAGAACGTCGTCAACCACGCCGTCGAAGGTACGTTCCTGACCGGTATCGATCGACACGGTCACGGTCATGCCCGAACGCAGCAGGGTCATGTCACGGCCGGACTCGAGCCGCAGGCGAACGGGAACGCGCTGGACAACCTTCACCCAGTTGCCGGTCGAGTTCTGGGGCGGCAGCAAGGCGAACTCGGCACCGGTTGCCGGACTGATCGAATCGACGGTCGCCGGCCAAACGATGTCGGGATAGGCATCGACCACCACGGTGGCCTGCTGGCCGACCTGAACATGGGTCAGATCGACCTCCTTGAGATTGACCTCGATCCAGGGTTTGCCGATCGCGACGAGCGCGAAGACGGGGTCGCCTGCCTCGATATACTCGCCGACCTCCAGCAGCACCTGCGAGAGCGTGCCGTCCATCGGTGCGGTCACCAGGGTGCGTGAGAGGTCGAGCGAGGCTTCGCGCCGCATGGCTTCGGCCGCACGGTACATCGGCTGGTTCTCGACCGGGGCATCGATCGCGCCACCGAGATCGGCCAGCACGACGAGGTTCTGTTCGCGCAGCACCGCGACGTCCCGGCGCGCGGCTGCCAGCTCGTGGGCCGCTTCATCGAGCCTGGCTTGTGCGCCGGCGCCATCGGCCACCAGCGAGGCCTGACGATCATGCTCGCCCTGGAGGTAGCGGATATCCTCTTCCTTGGCGGCGATCTCGGCCTCGCCCCGGCGATAGAGCGCACGCAGAGCAGCGACCTCCTGCTCGACCGCGGCCATCTCGGCCTCGGCCGCGGCGATCGCGATGCCGAACGGTTCGGGATCGATCTCGAACAGTGGCACACCGAGCTCGACCCGGTCGTAGTCGGTGACAAAGACGCGTACCACGCGGCCGTCGACCTCGGAGCCGATGTTGACGATGTCGGTCTTCACATAGGCGTTTTCGGCGGTCACATAGCGCCCGCTGGCCAAATACGCCTCCACCGCGATCCACACGGCTATGGTGGGCACGCCCACCATCAGCACGACACGGATGAGGATGCGTCTTAAACGCCGCATGCGTTTCGTCCGCTTCCACGAGGCCACAACCGCGAGGCCTCACCTGTCGCCCCTTAGACCCAAATCGGCGGCTTGGCAATGGAGCTGACAAGGGCCCCGGGCAGGTGCCACGAACCTGTGTCATCCCGTCGTTGTGCCCATGCAATGAGTCCCCGGCGCCTGTCACATGGGGCGCTGCTGCGAAGGCCTTGAGGTTCCATGCGCAAGGTCGATTTCCTGATTGCCGGTGCCCAGAAAGACGGGACCTCGGCACTCGATGCCGTGATGCGCCGGCACGCTGATGTCGGTATGTTCCGGGTCAAGGAGCCGCACTGTTCGACACCGGGCCTTTCTTCGACGACGACGTCGATCTCAAGGTCTATCGCCGCGCCTTCCCGATGGAACGCGACGTCAGGGTGATCGGCGAGGCGATGTCGGACTATCTCTACCGGCCGCACGCCTTCGATCGCATCCGTGCCTGCAGCCCGTCCATAGCCTGTCCATGAAGATCGTCGTGTTGCTGCGGCATCCGGTCGACCGGCCCATCTCCCTCCTGTCGCTCGGTGGCTTTCTCAGCCTCCGCCGCGCCGCGCCTGCCGAGCAGCCCGGCGCGCATCAGGGGCGTTACGATCAGCCGATGGCAGCCGCCACGAGGACGCGGCTCCTGGCGTTCTATGCCGACGAGGTCGACGAGTTGGAAGCCATTGCTGAACCGGGATCGAGACCGTCGATGCCAACCGTGATGTAGGTTGGCCCCGAGCCCACGACCTCGCGCGCCCAGTCGATGGCCGCATCCGTCGGTCTGCCGGCCCCCCGCAGCCCGATGATTGATATGGCGCCTGGGACCGACCAGCCCTTTCTCGACCGCACGGCGGAACGGGGTGGCGTGGTTGAGCTTGATTCCAAACAGCATGTCGACGCTGCCTTCGTGGTCGAAGCCGTTGATCCGGCGAATCGCCGATGTCGGCCACGCGGCAGGTCTCGAACGGTGAGACGCCTGTGGCAAGATGGGGGCCGCGGATGTTAATCGACATCTCGCAAATCTGCGCCGGGTCGTAACTAGAGGCGTGCGCCGTCGCGCGCAATCGTGCCGTCGTCGAAGGGCAGGCCGAAGAGCGCAATGTCGACGCCGTCGGGTCTGTCCTGGCGTGCAGCGCGGAGCAGACTGTCGGGGCTGATGAACGGTGCGGCGCTGGCCGCCGTCTTCAGAGGTTCCGTCGCCATCTCATGCCTCCTCGAACACGCTGCGCGGGATGCGCTTCAGCACTGTAAAGCAGGTCATCACGACCGTGACGCCTTCGACCAGACGCCCTTGGATGAACACCATCCTGCGCCCCCGTTTGACCACGTCGCCGGGGCATTCGAGCCAGTCGCCAAGCCGGGCCGAAGAGGCGAATTCGCAGTTGAGCGACCCCGTGACGCAGGCTTCGGCCTTCGGGTCCTCCCGGTAGAACCAGTCGATGCCGGTCAGCCCCGCATCGGCAAAGGCAGTCAACATGCCGCCCTGAATCGTCTTGAGGCCGTTGCGGTGTTTCCTCTGAACACGCCGACCGGCGACACGGCCGTTCTCGTCGTTGCGGAAGGAGATGGGTCCGACGACATTCTCGAACCGCTCGTTGTCGTAGATCACGTGGAAACCGGTCGGCGGGTTGTCCGGATTGTCTTCGTCCATGGCTGGCCTCGTCCTGGGAGGCGGCATTGTGGTGTTGTTCGCTTGCGGAACAGGTCTTGTCGGCTGGCGCGCCATGCTCCAGCCTTCCATCGACGAGGAGGAGCACACCATGACCATCGCACCCGAAAAGCAGACGGCGCTCGACTGGGTCGACGCCAACCGTCAGCAGCTCTCGGACTGGCACAGCACGATCTGGGACTTTCACGAGCCGGCCTGGCGCGAATACAAGTCCGCGGACTGGTACGTCGATCGCCTGCGCAAGGAAGGCTTCGAGGTCGAGGAGGGCTCCGGCGGCATGGCGACCGCGTTCTGTGCGGAGTGGTCAAACGGTGACGGCCCGACAATCGGCTCCTATGCCGAGTACGATGCCGTGCCCGGCAACAACCAGGACCGTGTACCCTACCGCAAACTCCGCAAGGGCATTCATCATGCTGCGGCCGGCCATACCGACCCGCACTCGGCGCTCGGCATGGCGGCGCTCGGTGGCATTCTTGCCGCGAAGGCAGCGATGGAGGCGCACGGAATCAAGGGCCGCCTGAAGTTCCTGGGCGAGCCTGCCGAGAAGGTCTGCGGTTCGAAGCCCGTGCATGCCGCCAGGGGCTATTACGACGACATGGATGCGGCGATCTCGTTCCACCCGTCGTTCGGCGGCTTGAGGACGAACACGACCGTCTGGGACACCCACTGTGGCAGCTACTGGAGTTGCATCTACAACTTCATCTGCGACGAACCGGAGACGTGGCGCAGTCCTTCCGCGCCTGGCCCGCAGACCGAACACACGATTGCACGCGCGCCGGGCGCCAACGACGCGCTCTGCCTGATGTACACGACCACGAAGTACACCAAGGAATCGATGCTGCCGCACATCGGCACCTGGACGCTGAACGAGGCGCTGCTGGCCACGGGCGATGCGACCAGCGACAACCTCGCGCCCCGTTTCAGCCAAATCCAGTACTCCTGGCGCTCCCCGGTCCTGGAAATGCAGCAGCGCATCGGGGAGGTGCTCGACAACAACGCCGAGCAGGTCGCCAAGATCACTCATTGCCGTGTCGAGAAGCGCTGGGTCACCAAAACCCGTGTCGGCCTTCCGAACCACGCCATTGCCGAGTTGACCTACAGCAACCTGGAGCTTGTCGGCGGGCCACAATGGGGCGACGACGCGGTCTCGTTCTGCCGCGAGCTCCAGACGAACCTCGGGCTCGAAGCCATGGATCAGCCGATCCTGGATGCCATGATCGACCTCTGTCCGCCGGAAGAGAGTGAAGCGCAGCTGCGCGCCATGCTGCCGCCCTGGCAACGCAACTATACGTCGGACGATTATGTCGACTGGACCTGGCACACACCGACGGTGCGTCTGATCGTCGGGCGTTGCACGCTGAAGGGACCCGAGGGCTACAGTTATCCCGGGTGGTCGTGGAACGCCTTGGGTGGCTATTCGCCGACGATCGACCCCACCATCATTTGTGCGGCCAAGACGATCGGAGCCACGGCGATCGATCTCCTGACGCGCCCCGAGGAGCTTCAAAAGGCGCGCGACGAATTCAATGACAGGACCGGCGGCGGTCTTGGCGGGTCCTCATGGGTGCCGCCGCTGCTGCCCGCCGATTTCGATCCCCCGACGGGCTTCCATTGGCCCGAATACGTCACCACGCTGCGCGGAGAGGCGTGGTACGTGCCAGATACGGCCCAGGAACCGTGATCAGGTTACAGACAAGGCAGTATTCTCGAATCCGCTGTTTGCAGATCGGATCGAATTCGGTCTAATGGCTTCAGGCGGTGGGGCATGCCGCAAGAAACGCTCAAACATTCGCGGGAGGCGGGACGAAATGTTCCTGCAGCATATTCATTTGAAGCATAGGGGGCGGCGATCATGCTGAAACTGATCGCCCGGAGACTGGCGCTGGGCCTTTTGACCCTGCTGGTGGTCTCTGTGATCATCTTCATCGGCACCGAGATTCTTCCGGGCGATGTGGCGACGGCCATTCTCGGCCAGTCCGCCACCGAGGAGAACACGGCTGCTATCCGCGAACAGCTCGGTCTCAACCGGCCGCCGCACGAACGCTACCTCAGTTGGCTGGGGGCCTTCGTTCAGGGCGATCTCGGTACCTCGCTGGGCAACCGCAGGCCCATCGCGCCCCAGATCGGCTTCCGTTTCGAGAACACCATGATGCTCGCGGCGCTCGCCGCCCTGATTGCCGTGCCGCTTGCCATCGGCCTCGGCCTCATTTCGGCGATCAAGCAGGGCACGCCGCTGGATCGTGGTATCTCGGTTGGCAGCCTGATGGCGATTTCGGTGCCTGAGTTCTTCATCGGTTACGTTCTGATCCTCATCGTGGCGGTGGAACTGTCCTGGTTACCAAGTCTCTCCAACGTCAACGACAGGATGGACTTCGGTGATCGGCTGGAGGCCATGGCGCTCCCGGCCATAACGCTCACGCTGGTCACTCTGGCGCACATGATGCGCATGACCCGTGCCGCGGTGATCGGCGTCATGAGCAGCTCCTACATCGAGATGGCACATCTGAAGGGCGTGAAGTACTGGCGAATCGTCGTCCAGCACGCCCTGCCCAATGTGCTGTCGCCAATCATCACCGTTGTCATGCTGAACCTCGCCTACCTTGTCGTCGGCGTGGTCGTCGTGGAGGTGGTCTACACCTATCCCGGCATGGGCCAATACATGGTGGACTCGGTGTCCAAACGTGATGTTCCGGTGGTGCAGGCCTGCGGCCTGATCTTCGCCGGCGTATGGGTCCTTCTCATCCTGGCCGCGGATATCGCCTCAATTCTGGCGAACCCGCGTCTCAGGCATCCGAAGTAAGGGAGGGCAAGATGGTAACCACATCCGAAACCGCCCAATGGGTCCGTCCCACCAAAATGATGATGGTGAAGCAGTTCTTCGCCGAAATGCCGCTGACCGCACGCGTCGGCATGGTCATCATCCTCATCAACCTCTTTGTCGTGGTCTTTGCCGGGGTGATCGCACCCTATGGTGAGACCGAGCTTGTGACCGACGTCTGGGCACCGCCCAGCGCCGAGAACTGGCTCGGTGGCGATCAGCTCGGCCGCGACATGCTGACGCGCATCATCTACGGCGCGCAGACCACCATCACCATCGCCTTCGTCGCGACGCTGCTGTCATTCGTGATGGGAATCGTCGCCGGCTTTGCTGCGGCGATCCTGGGCGGCATCGTCGATATGCTGCTTTCGCGTATCGTCGAAGCGCTGATGGCCATTCCTACCCTGATCCTGGCGCTGGTCGTGATCTCGGTCTTGGGAACGGAGGTGGTGATCCTCGTCATGGTCATCGCAGTCCTCGACTCGACCCGTGTGTTCCGCCTGTCGCGTGCCATTGCGATGGACGTGGTGGTCATGGAGTACGTCGAAGCCGCACGGCTCAGGGGCGAGAGGCTCTGGTGGATCATGACCCGCGAGGTTCTGCCCAACACGGTCATGCCGCTGGTCGCCGAGTTCGGCCTGCGTTTCGCGTTCGCCTTCCTGTTCATCGCTTCGCTCAGCTTCCTGGGCCTGGGCATCCAGCCGCCTCTGGCGGACTGGGGCGGGATGGTGCGTGAGAACGCCACCGCGATCATCTACGGCATTGCCGCGCCGCTTTATCCGGCCGGTGCCATCGCCGTGCTGGCCATCGGTGTGAACCTTCTGGTCGATTATGTGCTGGCGCGTTCGAACCGTTCGGCGGCCGCGGAGTTTGACGGATGAGCGAAGCTCTTCTTCTCGACATGCAGGCGTTGCGCATCGAAGCGCGCGGTGCCGACGGCAATCCCTTCCGTATCGTCGACGACGTCGATGTTGTGCTCAAACGCGGCGAGGTCCTCGGCCTGATCGGCGAGTCCGGTGCGGGCAAGTCGACCATAGGCCTGGCGTCGATGTGTTTCGCTCGGCCGGGCTGCAAGATCACCGGCGGCAGGATTTTCTTCGACGGAACGGATCTCCGCACCCTGTCCGAAGATCAGGTCCGCCAAATGCGCGGGGTGAACGCCGCTTACATTGCCCAGAGCGCGGCAGCCTCGTTCAATCCGGCCAGGCGGCTCAACGATCAGGTCACCGAAGCGGCCGTTCGCCACAACGTGATGAGTGTCGGTGATGCCACGGTGCGCGCCGAAGAGCTTTACGGAAAGCTCGACCTGCCCGATCCCAACAACATCGGACGGCGTTATCCGCATCAGGTCTCGGGCGGCCAGTTGCAGCGTGTCATGTCGGCCATGGCGATGACCTGTGGTCCCGATCTTCTGGTTCTGGACGAGCCCACCACGGCGCTCGACGTGACCACCCAGATCGAGGTGCTGGCCACTGTTCGTGACCTGATCCGTAACAACAACACCGCGGCGCTCTATATCACCCACGATCTCGCGGTCGTGGCCCAGATCGCCGATCGCATCATGGTGTTGCGCTACGGCGTCAAGGTCGAGGAGGGCCCGACCGAGCAGATCCTGCATGATCCTCATGAGGCCTATACCAGGGAGCTGATCTCGGCGCGGACCGAGGAGATCAACACCAAGGTCTTCACCGGCATGCCGGAGAACCCGGTGCTGCGGATCAAGGACGTCACAGCGAGCTATGACGGCAACGTCGATGTTCTCAAGAACATCTCCGTCAACATTGGCGCTGGCGAGACGGTCGCCGTGGTCGGTGAATCCGGTTCGGGCAAGTCCACACTCGCCCGTGTGGTCACCGGTCTGCTGCCGCCTCACAAGGGGCATGTCGAGTTTGACGGTGCCCAGTTCTCGCTGGCTCTGAAGGACCGCCAGAAGGAGCAGCTGCGCAAGGCGCAGATGATCTACCAGATGCCGGACGTGGCGATGAATCCGCGCCAGCGCATCTCGGAGATCATCGGCCGGCCGCTCACCTTCTACTTCGGCCTGACCGGCAAGAAGCGCGAGGATCGCATGTTCGAACTCCTCGAGGAGATCGACATGGGGCCGGAGTTCGCCGATCGCTTCCCCGGCCAGCTTTCCGGTGGTCAGAAGCAGCGCGTCTGCATTGCGCGTGCACTCGCCGCCGATCCGGAACTGATCATCTGCGACGAGGTGACGTCCGCACTCGACCAGGTCGTCGCCGCCGGCATTCTCAAGCTGCTCGACCGGCTGCAGAAGGAAAAGAACCTGGCCTACATGTTCATCACCCATGACCTTGGCATCGTGCGAAACATTGCCGACCGGACCGTGGTGATGTTCCAGGGCGAGGTGGTCGAACAGGGTACGACCGAGCAGATCTTCAGCGACCAGAAAGAGGCCTACACGCGCAAGCTGATCGCCTCGACGCCGGAGATGCGTATCGACTGGCTCAATGAGGTGCTGCGCGATCGTGGCGATCTCTTCGAAATCGACGCCGAAAAGCACAGTCGCTCTTAGGGAAGAAATCGATATGGACACGCGAAAATCCGCGGCGCGAACCGAAGATGGATCGACACCGCTGCACGACGCGGCAGAATCTGGCACAGCGGAGAACGTGAAAGACCTGATCGCCGCCGGGGCCGAATTGCACGATCGACGGCATGGCACCGATGATGCTCGAGACCGTCGATTCTGTGAATTGACAGAAACGGCTGCGGCTGCCCACGCTTCGCGCTACCCAAACTGGAGACGTACTTTCGATGGCTCGCCTCGAAGACATGGATCAGGGCCTGGCCACGTTCCTGCGTGACCGGGAAACACCGGATGTGCCGGGATCGGCCTGGGTCGACCCACCACCCCCGGCGGCGCGGCGCGTGGCGCTGATCTCGTCGGCCGGCCTGAAGCTGCCGGGTGACCGCCCTTTCTCGGAAGGATCGAACGATTATCGGGTGATCCCCGCGGAGCGTGCCAGGGATGTGGTGATGGACCACGTGTCGGTGTCGCACGACCGCACCGGCTTCCATCATGATGTCAACATCGTCTTCCCGCTCGCACGTCTGCAGGAGCTGGCGGATGGCGGTGTGATCGGCAGCGTGGCCGACTTCCACTATTCGTTCATGGGTGCCACTGACCCCAACGAGATGGAGGCCCATGCCCGCCAGCTTGCCGGTGTCATGAAGGCCGATGGCGTCAACACGGTTGTCCTGACCCCTGTCTGACCCCTTTGCACGTGCGCCGTGAGCGGACTGGCGAAGTTTCTGGAAGACGAAGGCCTTGCGACCACCCTGATCGCGCTGGTGCGCGGCCAGGCGGAAGACGTGAAACCACCACGGGCGCTCTGGGTCCCGTTCCCGCTGGGACGGCCCTTCGGCGTGGCTGGCGATGCCGCCTTCCAGACCCGTGTTCTGAGCACAGCCCTCGCGCTGCTGGACCGCTCTTCCGGCCCGATCCTGGAGGATTTCCCGGACGAGGCACCCGCCGACGTCATCGAAGACGACGGTGAGGGCTGGGTCTGCCCGGTCGCCTTCCCCAAGCCGGCGGCCGTCAGCGAAGGCGAGCAGCTTCATGCCGTTCTGGCGGAGATCAGCGGGCTGGCACCCTAGCATGAAGTCAGCGTGAGCAAGCGGGGTCGCACATCGGCCGCGTCATCCGGTTTGAAGACCGACGATGCGGCACGTTTCCTGTCCCGCTTCACTGCGACCCCCGGCATGGGCAGCCCGATGGAGGGTGTCGCGGTGGCAGACGCCCTGCGCCTGGCTGCCGAGGATATCAAGGCCTACTACTTCGAGGCCGCGACCGCACAGCCGGGCAAGGGTTCGACAGATGGTGCGATGCAATGGTTCTGGTTCGAGACCCAGGCGGCGCAGCTGATCAGGGACCTGCGTGACGTCTGCATGACGTCCGAGGATCAGGCCATCTTCGATGTCGGCGACTTCATGCTGATCGACACGTTGTCCGACGGCCCGGCACCGGGCATGTCGAACTGATCGTTTCGGGTGGAAACCGTTCAGGATTCCTCCCCGCGACGTGACGCCGGTTCAGTCTCTGATCGTGATCATGCTGTCGGCGTCGTCGACGATGTGTCCGATAACGACGGCGTCGGTGTCTCCGGCCTCGTGCAGGGCCGTAATGCAGGCTTCTGCCCTGT
The DNA here is from genome assembly GCA_014323865.1 of Rhodospirillales bacterium. Taxonomy (NCBI): domain Bacteria; kingdom Pseudomonadati; phylum Pseudomonadota; class Alphaproteobacteria; order Rhodospirillales; species Rhodospirillales bacterium. The sequence continues at coordinate 227,777 of JACONG010000004.1, forward strand.
TGGCCGGTATCCCCGCCAGAAGGCCCCCGGCGGTCTGGGGGTCGAAGACGATCGGGTCGATGGTGCCGGGATCGAGCAGGCCTTCGAGGGCGGCCACGTTGCCGGGATGGAGCGTGCTGGCGATGCCCCTTGACAGGAGCGCGCGCGCGCCGGGGTAGACCGGCAGGACGCCGAGCGTTATCGCCGCCGCCACGCCCGAGGCTGCGAGCATCTCGTGCAGGTGGCCGGCGAGCCCGAAGCCGGTGATGTCGGTCATGGCGTGAATGCCGTGTTCAAGGAAGACGTCCGCCGCCGGGCCGTTCGAGCGCTGCATGGCTGCGACGGCAGCCTCGATCCATGCGCTCTCGGCTTTGCCGCGCATGTCGGCAGCAAACAGTGTGCCGGTTCCCAGCGGCCGCGTCAGGATCAGTGCGTCGCCGGCTTTCAGCCCCGACTTGCGGACAAGGCGATCGGGATCGGCGAAGCCGGTCACTGTAAGGCCCAGGCTGGCGCGCTCGCTTCCCGTCGTGTGCCCGCCCACCAGCGCGCAGTCCTCGACCCGCAGGATCGAGAGCACACCTTCGATCATCTGGACCAGGTCGTCTTCCATGGCGTCCGGCGTGCCGGGCAGAAGGCCGACAAGCGCAAGTGCGGCGACCGGTGCCGCGCCCATGGCATGAACATCCGACAGGGCGTGAACGGCTGCGATGCGGCCGAAGACCCACGGATCGTCGACGAATGCAGGGAACTGATCGACCGTCTGCACAGCGACCTGGCCGGGCGGCGGCGCGATGACCGCCGCGTCATCAGGGGCTTCGAGACCCGTGATCACCTCCGAACGGCTCGGAAGATCGAGCCTTTCAAGGGCTCGCTGCAGGATACGCGCGGGCACCTTCGCACCGCAGCCGCCGCAGCGCATGGGCGTGTCGTCCATCTCCGGTATCGCGGGAAGCTGCTGGTACTTCTCCATCCATACCCGATCAATCCGGTCCTTCCAGCGCCAGGCCCAGTCGCCGTCGAAAGCCAGGCTGCCCCAGGATCCGATGGCGTGCTGCCGTCCGGTCGAGATCAGCGCCATGGTGCGGTGCTGGGGTATGAACGGCTCGAGCGGGCGTCCGGCGGCAATGTTGCGAAGCTGGCGCGCGAGCAGGGGCCCCTGGCGCACGGCGTAGACCCCGTTCTTGACCAGCGGCTGCTCGGTGAAGCCGGCAACGTCGCCGGCGGCAAAGACGTTGACGTGGGAATGCGAGCGCAGAAAGCGGTCGACCGCGATGAAACCACCGTCGTCGAGCGCAAGTCCGGTGTCGCGCAGCCAGCCCGGTGCCGCCGCCCCCGTGACCAGGACGGTCGTGTCGACGGGAATCTCCGTGCCGTCGACACAGAGAACATGATCCTCGGCGACCCGCGCCACATGACGTTCGAGGTGGACAGCCACGCTGTCACGCGTCATGGCGTCGGCCATGCGACGACGGGCGCCTGGGTTGTGCCGTGGCAGCAGGGTGTCGCCATCTGTGACCAGCGCCGCGCGAACACGGGTCGGATCATCGCCCTCGGCGCTCAGCCGCTCCCGTACACGGTTGGCGAGACCGAGGCAGACTTCGGCACCGCCGGCACCGCCGCCCACGACCGTCAGGTGCCAGGGACCGTCACTCGCCAGCACCGCATCCTCCACCGCCATCCAGCGGTCGAGAAAGAGGTCGACGGGTTTGACCGGCAGTGCGCGCTCGGCGCCTTCGATATCGGCGACGACCGGTGTCGAGCCGATGTCGATCATGGCGACATCGAAACGAAGCGGGGGCCGTCCGGCGAACGTCACAATCCGTGCTTCGGGATCGAGTCCGGTCGCCGGCGCATGGATGAGGCGTGCGCCGGCCCGCGCGCACAACGGCCTGAGGTCGATGTGCGCCTCGGCGTGGCTGTAGATGCCGGCCAGATAGCCCGGCAACATGCCAGAGTAGGGCGTCACCGTATCGCGCGCCACGACCGTCAGCCGAACGCCGGGCACGGGTGCCATGGCGGCGCTGCGCAGCACCTCGACATGGGCATGGCCGCCACCGATCAGCACGACATCGAGCAGGGTCTGGCTGGTGGGGGTCATGACTCCGGTCGTCAGATTTGGCGGAAGGGAGTGGGAGTCGAACCCACCAGGCACGTCATACGCCCCTCACCGGTTTTGAAGACCGGGCGGCCCACCGGAACCGAATCCCCTCCGTCCGTGCCCGCCATGGCTAGCCCGGTGCTCGGGCAGGGTCCATGCATTTCCGATCACGAATCCGTCGTGCCGCCTCATGACGCGATCTTCTCGACATGGAGCTGGAAGAGCGGTGCCATGATCGGCTTGAGCGTGCGGTCTGGCGTGCGCTGCGCGATCTGACGCCGTTCTGGCGCCACTGAGAGAGCTGACGATCAGGGTACCTGTGGGGCTTGGCGCAGGTCTCCACGCCTCCGGGTCACGCCCCTTCGGTCGAGATACTCCAGCAGGTCGATCGCCAGGTTGCGGCCGATCCCTGTGCGGTCGCGAAACTGGGCGACCGTAAAGCCATCCGGCTGGGCGGCTGATTCCGCTGCCGCGTCGGCGACGGCGCGGTCGACCTGGCTCGGGGTGAGATAGCGGTTCCTGCCGATTTTCACGGTGAGACCGCAGGCGACCATGCGATCGAGAAATCGCTTCAGGTCGCCCGGTGTCATGTCGAGCCCTTCGGCCAGGGGAAACAGCGCTGGCGGCGAACCCTGCGTGACGTCCAACGCCGCTTCAACCCGTGCCCAGAGCCTGGTATCGGCCTCTTTGAGCGTGACGCGATGAGCGGGACGATGCACGACGGCACCCTGGCGGATCAGATCCCCGTCGCGCGTCAGCGCCCTGATCGCCGCATCAAGAAGCGGCATCGGTGGCCGTGTCGGCAGCAGACGGCGGAGCTCCTGAGCGGTCGGTCCCAGGCGATCGGTGTTCTGACGGTGATCCGTCTCCACGGCCTCGGTGACTGTCGCCATGAGCGCGTTCCAATGATCCTCTCGCAGAACCAGACGCGACTCGACAGCATGGACATCGGATCGACGGATCAGCACATCCGCGTCGTCGGCGGGCAGGTTGCGGGCATTAAGAAAGACAACAGGGTCGAACCCGTTGCGTGCTGTCGCGAGATATCGAACAAAAGCGTCCCTCGTGTCGGCGACTGCACCCAGACGGAGAACGGCAAGGCGCTCGTCCTTCGCGCGACCTCGCGAGGGCCCTCTGGGGTCGAGCACCGTTCCGCCGGCAATCGTTCGTCGGGCAGAGGAGTCGCGAAAGACCAGTCGATCACCGCGTGCGCCTACAAGGGGTTCGTCGGTGACGAGCTGGGCCAGGCCGGTCTGGCCGGGTTCAAGCCGGTTGTGCTCCAGCAGAGCGAGACGCCCTGTGGTGTGGCCGGCGCCATGGTGGGCGTGCACCGGCGTCCAGTGCTTCAGGCCCGTCTTGTTGTCACCGAGAAGGGAGAGTTCCACGTCGATCCGGTAGGACGGTGCCAGGATCTCCGGCGTGACGACCCAGTCGCCGCGTGTGACGTCGTCACGGTCGATGCCCGAGAGGTTCAGGGCCGTCCGCTCGCCCCGGACCGTTTGCTCGGCCGGCGCATCCTGGGCGTGAATGCCGCGGATCCTGACCTCGCGTCCCGATGGCATCAGGACAAGTCGGTCGCCGATCGCAGCGCGGCCGGCATGCACGGTGCCGGTGACCACGACGCCTGCGCCGCGAATGACAAAGACCCGGTCGACGGCCAGTCTGAACCCTCCGGTCGTTTCGGGGGGCGGCAACCGGCTGGCCTCGTTCCGCAGGACCTCCCGAACCTCGTCGATCCCCCGGCCTTCCGGGGCTGCCGTGGCAATGGTGTCCAACACCTTGATGCTGAGGCCCTGGAGCAACGCCTGCGCATCCTCTCGGGCGGCCTCGCAGACGTACGAGGAGACACGATCGGCCTTTGTGACCGCGACAAGCGCGCGGTCGACGCCGAGGAGCGAAAGCACCGTGGCGTGTTCGATGGTCTGGGGCATGACGCCGTCGTCGGCGGCAACGACCAGCAGGCCGAGGTCGATACCGGCGACGCCCGCGACCATGTTGCGCAGGAAACGTTCGTGACCGGGCACGTCGATGAAGCCGATTGTCTTGCCGGAGTCGAGCGGCAGATAGGCATAGCCGAGGTCGATCGTGAGGCCGCGCGACTTTTCCTCGGGAAGGTGATCGGTATCGACGCCGGTCAGGGCACCGATCAGCGCGGTCTTGCCGTGATCGACGTGTCCGGCCGTGGCGACGATCATGGAACGGCGAGGGGCGGGAGTTGCGCGACGAAAGTGTTCTCGTCATCAAGGCAGCGCAGGTCGAGCCGGATCTCACCGTCATGCAGGGTGCCGATAACCGGTTTCGGCAAGCGACGCAGGGCATCCGCCAGCCGTCTCAGCCGGGCGTCCGCGCCGTGGCCGGACTTGGCGGGCCGAATGGCCAGGCCTGCGCTCTCGAGCAGCTCGATCGGCTGGGCGCCACTGCCGATCTGGCTCTTGAGGTCGATGACGGTCACGGCAAACCCGTCGCCGAGGACACTGGCCAGCGGTCCGCGCAACCTCTCCGCCTGGTCCCGGATGACATGCGATGGCCGTGTCAGCAGGCGCAAGGCGGGCAGACGCTCGGGCAGGCGGTCGGGGTTCTCGTAAAGTGCGAGTGTCGCGTCGAGCGCTGCGAGTGTCATCTTGTCGGCGCGCATCGCGCGTTTCATCGGATTCCTCGCGAGCCTGGCGACCAGTTCGGCCCGCCCGGCAATCAGGCCTGCCTGAGGGCCGCCGAGCAGTTTGTCGCCGCTGAAGGTGACGAGATCGGCGCCATCGGCCAAGGTCTCGGCAACAGTCGGTTCCTTGGGCAGGCCCCACCGGGTCAGGTCGACCAGCGTGCCGCTGCCGAGATCGACGGCGAAGGGCAGGCCGTGCTCCCGGGCGAGCCCGGCCAGCTCGGGCTTGGGCACCTCGGCGGTGAAGCCGCGGATCGCGTAGTTGCTGGTGTGCACTTTCAACAGCAGAGCCGTGCGTTGGCCGATCGCATCCTCGAAGTCGCGCCGGTGGGTCCGGTTGGTGGTTCCGACCTCGACCAGACGGCAACCGGCACGCGCCATGATGTCGGGCATGCGAAAGGCGCCGCCGATCTCGATCAGCTCGCCGCGCGAGACCGGCACCTCCTTGCGCAGCGCGAGACTGTTCAGCAGCAGCAAGACGGCTGCGGCATTGTTGTTGACGACGATGGCCGCTTCCGCGCCGGTCAGCCGTCTGATCCGTTCGGTCACAATCGCATCGCGTTCGCCGCGCTTGCCGGACTGCAGATCGAACTCGAGATCAGAGGCACCGCGCGCGGCCTCGGACACAGCCGTGATCGCCTCGTCGGCCATCGGCGCGCGTCCGAGGTTGGTGTGAAGGACCGTGCCGGTGAGATTGAAGACCGGGCGTGGCCTGCCGCTCAGACGACCGATGCAGAACTGTCCCACCGAATCAGCCAAGCCTGAGGCCGAAGCGTCCACAGTCATGCCCTCACGGGCGCGATCACGCAATTCGTCCAGAACGAAGCGCAGGGCCTCGACGGTCAGGCTGCGGCCATAGCTGTCGATCAGCGCAGCAATCTCGTCTGATCGCAGCAGCCGCTCGACAGACGGGGGTCGGAAGGTCTGGTTCATTGCGCTCCACGCACGGTGTCGCAGCGGCCAGCATAGTCAACCGCCGGTGACGGGCAAGAGCACGGAAGTCCTGGTCTTGTCATCGGGGGCAGGCTAGCTTTCCGGCCCATGAGCGAGCATTACCTTCGTCCGTTGATGGACCCCACCTCGATCGCGCTGGTTGGTGCGTCGGGGCGCGAAGGAGCATTCGGCCACTCCACGCTTCTGAATCTCGACAACACCGCGATCGGCCCGCCCGTTTATCCCGTCAATCCGGGCTATGACGAGATCATGGGCCTGCCCTGTTATGCCTCTCTCGCCAGCATTCCCGGCGGGGTCGAACATGCTGTCCTCTCCGTCGCCAATACCAGGGTCGAGGCGGCGCTGATCGATGCTGCCGAGAATGGCGTGAAGTCGGTGACCATGTTCGGCAGCGCCTATCTGGAGGGCGATACGGACACGCCCAGGCTGAAGGATCGGCTCCAGGCGATCGCGCGCGAGGCGGGGCTTCTGGTGTGCGGTGCGAACTGCATGGGCTTCGTGAACTACCTGAGCGGTGTTCGCGCGACCTGGATGAACATCGCGCCCGACGCCTGGTTCGAACCCGGCAACATCACGTTGATCAGCCATTCGGGCACCTGCTTCCTGTCGTTGCAGTTCATCGATCCGCGCCACCGCCACAATCTTTGCATCTCGGCAGGCCAGGAGCTGACCGTGACGGCCGCCGACTACATGGATTATGCGCTTGAGCAGGAGAGCACCCGGGCGATTGCGCTGTTCCTCGAGATGGTGCGCGATCCCGAGGCGTTCCGGGCTGTTCTCGACAAGGCGGTCCAGAAGGATATCCCCGTGGTCGCGATCAAGGTCGGCCGGACGGAGAAGAGCGCGGAGCTCGCCCGGAGTCATTCCGGCGCGCTCGCTGGCGATGACGCAGCCTACGAGGCGCTGTTCGATCACTACGGTGTGCTGCGTGTCGAAAATTGGAACGACTTGGCTGCGACATCGCGCCTTTTGTCGCATCACAAGCGGATCGCCTCGGGCAATCTTGCAGGCATCATGGATTCGGGCGGTGCACGCGGGATGCTGATCGATCTGGCCGACAAGATGGGTGTGCCGCTGGCCGATATCGGTTCCCAAACAGTCGAGAAACTCACAGGACTTCTGGAGTACGGCCTGGAACCGGTCAACCCGACCGATATCTGGGGCACCGGGCTTGATTGGGAGAACGTCTTCGAGGGTTGCATGCAAGCCCTCGCCGACGACGAGGACTCCGCGATCACCGGCATGTTCAGCGATCTCAACTTCACAGACGACATCACCGGGGGCTTGCTCGATATCGCCGAGAAGGTCGATGCCAACACCGACAAGCCCGTGTTCTTCTGCCAGCACTGGAGCCGCGCGATCAACCCGATCGCAATCCGGCAGGGGGTCAACAGCTCGGTCATTCTGATCGACGGCACGGAGACCTTTCTCACGGCCTTCAAGCTCGCCATGCAGCGTCGCGACCGGCGTGACGACACCGCGCAGGATATGATCGCGGCACCGGACGCAGACGTCGTCGCGCGCTGGCAGGCAAGGCTGGATCAGAGCGCACCGCTCGACGAGAACGACGGTCTTGACCTGCTGAGCGACTTCGGCATCGCCGTGCCGGAACGCCGCATCGTCACGACCGAGGATGAGGCGGCGGCGGCCGGCGACGCGATCGGCTATCCGCTCGTCCTGAAGACTGCTGAGGCGGGCATCCTCCACAAGAGCGATGTCGGCGGGGTGAAGATCGGCATCGCCGACGAGGCGGCGCTGCGCGCCGCGTGGTCCGACATGGCGGGTCGCCTCGGTCCGCGCGCCCTGGTCGCCGCCATGGTGCCGACGGGTGTCGAGCTCGCTGCCGGCCTCGTGATCGATCCCCAGTTCGGACCGCTCGTGATGGTCGCGGTCGGCGGCATCCTGATCGAGCTGATGAAGGATCGCCGCTTCCTGCTGCCGCCCGCGGGCCGCACGAGTGCACGCCGTGCGCTCGATGGCCTCGCCTGTCGGCCAATGCTGGATGGCATCCGCGGCATGCCGGCGGCCGACATCGACGCCGTGTGCGACACGATCGCGCGGCTCTCGGTGCTTGCCGTGTGCCTCGGCGACCGTCTCGCGGAGCTTGATCTCAATCCGCTGATTGCCGGACCGGATGGCTGCATCGCAGTCGACGCGCTCGTCGTACCTGCCTCCAGGGCTGGATGAGCCGGCCGTATCTACCGGCACGCCGAGGAACTCGCCGGTGGCAGGGACGGCATCGCCGAACGTGTCGTCGGGCTATCGAGGACCATCTTGCCGACCTGAGAGCCGTCGTTGAAACGGCCTGGGCGACAAGCTGGCTCGCAGCCCAGCACGGTGATGCCTTCGAGGACCCCACCTCCGCTGTCTTCCCTCCGGCTTGACCGACGGGAAGCAGCCGTTTCAACCCCTGACTGGGCTTTCAGGCGGCGAGGTCCTGGCCGCGCATGTCCGCGCGGATGAAGGTGTAGGTGTTTTCGTCCGAGAGGTCCTTGCGGAAGCGGTAGCCGTCGAGATCGAAGTCCTTGAGGCCTTCCGGGCGGTCGATGCGGTTCTGGATCGTGTAGCGGGCGATCATGCCGCGTGCGACCTTGGCCGAGAAACTGATGATCCTGGCGACGCCGTCGCGCTCTTCCTTGAACACCGTATCGATCGGCCGCGCCTTCAGCTTGGCGGTCTTTACCGCGCTGAAGTACTCGACCGACGCGGCGTTCACGAGAACCGGATTGTCGTGCTCCCCGAGGTCGCGATTGAGCGCCCGGGTGATCCTGTCGCCCCAGAAGTCATGGAGATTCTCGCCGCGTGGGGTGGCGAGCCGCGTGCCCATCTCAAGCCGATAGGGCTGGATCAGATCGAGCGGGCGCAACACGCCGTAGAGGCCCGAGAGGATGCGCAGGTGGTCCTGGGCGTAGCCGAGATCGTCGCCATCCAGCGTCCCGGCATCGAGACCCCGATAGGTATCGCCCGCGAAGGCGAGGGCGGCCTGCTTGGCGTTCTCCGCCGTGTGCTTCAGACGAAAGGCCTTGAAGCGGTCGAAGTTGAGCTCGGCGAGGTTGTCGGAAAGATCCATCAGGCCCGCGATATCGCTGCGGGTCAGCGTGCGCGTGGTTTTCATCAGTTCACGGGTCTGCGCCATCAGCGCAGGCTGCGACGACGGCAGGCCATCGGGGGCAGGATCGAAGTTGAGCGCCTTCGCGGGCGAGATCACCACCAACATGCATGTTCTCCCGGTTCCTGTAGATTATGTAGGTCGTGGATCTTCTAGGGGCAAACTGCCGTTACCGACCTGTCCACACGGGTTTGCGCTTCTCGATGAACGCGCGGGCGCCCTCCCTGGAGTCCTCGGATTCGTAGACCCGCGCCTTGGCGGTCAGCCTGCCGGCATTTTCCAGCTTGTCGGCCTCTGCGGGCGAGAGATCGCCGCAAAGGCTGACCATCTGCTTTTCGGCCTGGACCGAGAGCGGCGCGGCCGAAGCGATCTGCTTTGCGATTTCGCGCGCAGCGTCCATCACTTGGCCCTGTGGCGTGACACGGTTGAGGAGCTTCAGATCGAACGCCTCCTGCGCCTTCATGCGGCGTCCCGTGAAGAGCAGTTCCATGGCGATATGGCGGGGCAGGCGGGAACACAGCCTGGAGATACTCGCACCCGATGTCGTCAGGCCCATGTTGACCTCCGACAGGAAGAATTCGGCGTTTTCCGATGCGACCATGAGGTCTCCCGAAAGTGCCAGCTCGAAGCCACCGGCGACGCAGTAGCCGTTGATCGCCATGATGACGGGCTTGTTGAGGTCGAACATGCCGGCGACGCCGCCGAAGCCGCAGGGACCGAAGTCCCTGTCGGGTTCGTCCTGAGCGCCGTCGTTGAGATCCCAACCGGTGCAGAAGAAGCGGTCGCCGGCGCCGGTCAGGATCGCGACCCGGAGGTCGGGATCGTCGCGGAACCGTTTGAAGGCCTCGTTCATCTCGCGGCTGACCTCGGCCCCGATGGCGTTCGCCTTGGGATTGTCGAGGGTGACCTCGAAGACGTGGCCGTTGACCGCCGTGCGGACCCGCTCGCTCATGCTGCTGCTCCCGTGTTGCGGCAGAACCTTAGCCGCTCTCCTCACCATCCGTCATCGTCCGGCATATCGACATGCGGAGGGGCGGGCGACTGATGCCCCATCACGTGGGGCATGACGGGACAGGTGAGGATGTGAACCGGCACCAATTGCTGTAGACACGCGTCCCACGATCACCTGACAGAACCATGTCGCTCTTCATCGCCTCCAACATCACGGTCTCCCACGGCACCGCGCCGCTCGTGCGCGATGCGACCTTTGCCGTGGGCGAAAACGACCGGATCGGGCTGGTGGGCGCCAACGGCTCGGGCAAATCGACGTTGCTCAACGCGCTGGCCGGACGCATCGGGATCGATGCGGGCGATCTGGCGCTGCGCCGCGGCCTGACCATCGGCGTGAGCGAACAGGAGGTGCCCGGGCATCTGCTTGCGATGACCCTGCGCGCGGCGCTGCTGGAGGCGCTGTCCGAGGCGATCCGCGACAGCGACGCCTGGAAGGTCGACGTCGCGCTGGCCACGCTCGGCTTTCCCTGCGAGTTCCACGACCGGCCCGTCGGCAAGCTCTCGGGCGGCTGGCAGCGGCTCTGCCTGATCGCACGGGCACGCCTGCCGGAACCCGATCTGCTGCTGCTCGACGAGCCGACCAACCATCTCGACCTTGCCAGGATCCTGCACCTGGAGCGCTGGCTGGAGGACGAGGTACGCGGCCCGCTGCTCATGATCAGCCATGACCGCGAGGTGCTCGACCGCTGCACCAACCGCACGCTCTTCCTGCGCGACGGTGTGCTCTACGACTTCGCCGGCAACTACACGCGGGCGCGTCAGCTTCTGGTCGAACACGATCTCTCGGCGGCGAAGGCGCGCGAGGCCGAGGAGAACGAGATCAAGCGGCTGCAGCGCAGCGCCAGGCGGCTCGCGAGCTGGGGCAAGCTCTGGGACAACGAGAAGTTCTCGAAGCGCGCCAGGAGCATCGAGCAGCGCATCGAGAAGAAGAAAACACAGGTGACCTGTGTCGCGCCCGAGGACCGTCGCAACCTCAAGCTCTCGGACGGCGAGGCCCAGGCCAACATCCTGCTGCGCTGCAACCACTGCACGGTTCAGGCCCCCAACGGCGACGATCTCTTCGGCATCGAGCGGCTGGCGCTCGCCCGTGGCGATCGCGCGGTGATCATGGGCGTGAACGGCTCCGGCAAGTCGACCTTCCTGAAGCGCCTGATGGCGGAGTACGAGAGCCACGGCGACCGGATCGCCGAGAAGGCCGCGGTCTACTTCAACCCGCAAGCCGAGGCCGGCTATTTCGACCAGGACCTGTCGCGGCTACCCGACAAGCAGCCGATGTTCCGCTTCTTCGCCGGTCAGTTCCCGGTGCCCGACCTGCGTGTGCGTGCCGAGCTGATCCACGCGGGTTTCCCTCACATCGAGCAGGACCGTCCGATCGGCACGTTGTCGGGCGGCGAACGGGCACGCCTGCTCTTCCTGCTGCTTAAGCTCGAGCAGCCGAACCTTCTGGTGCTCGACGAGCCGACAAACCATCTCGATGTCGACGGCAGGGAGCGGCTCGAAGACGAAATCCTCACCCGCGACCTGACCTGCGTCATGGTCAGCCACGACCGCCGCTTCGTCGATGGCGTCGCCAACCGCTTCTTCCTGATCGAGCGCGGCAGGTTGGTCGAGGTGGAATCAGCCGAGCCGTTCCATGCGTTGCTGCTCGACGGTTAGAGCGGTTCCAGCCAGGTGCGTGAACATGCTCTGGACCGTGAAGACGCTGCCTGTTTCTCTGGCCTCAAGCGCCGGCCCTCGCTCCGCTCAATTGGCTTGCGTGCCCTTCGGCGCGGGCGCACGCTTGTGCGCCGTCGGCCTTCAGGTCTGCCGTCGGTTGTCGAAGTAGGCGTGGAGCAGACGACGGTACTCGTCGGCCACGTTGTCGAGCTCCTCGTGACGACCCTCGGCCAGCACAGCGGCAAAGGCGGTGAAGTTCGCGGCTGCGTGTGTCATGGCAAGGCCGATCGCCTCGGCGTCGCCGCCGGCTTCGACCATGGCATTGGCCTGCTCGATGAAGCGGTTGGCAATGTCGAGGTGGGCGCTGCCGGTGGCGTCGCTCATGGGGGAACCTGTGGGGTAGGCCTGTGGGGTAGGGTAGAGGGCCGGTTTGGCCCGGATGACTCGGCGTGTGATAATCGATTTCAGCATTCTGAACCACCGCTCACCACAGTGCGTAACCGTTGCCATGACTCATTACGCTGCTCCCGTCCATGACATTCGCTTCGCGCTCGACGCACAGGCAGGCTTCGCGGACCTGGCCGAAGTGTTCGACGCGGCGGCTGTCGACGACGGCCTTGTGGAGGCCCTGCTGGATGAGGCGGGCCGGCTTGCGAACGATGTCTTCGCACCGCTGAATCGCAGCGGCGATCAGGAGGGCTCGAAGCTCGAAAACGGCGTCGTGCGGTTGCCCGCGGGTTTCAGAGAGGCCTACGACGCTTTCGCCAAGGGCGGCTGGAACAGTCTTTCGTTTCCGGAGACCTACGGCGGGCAGGGCATGCCCTGGACCTTGTCGCTGGCGGTCGCCGAGATGTTCGAGGCCGCCAACATGGCGCTTGCCGTCGGCACACTGCTGACGCGCGGCGCGACTGAACTCCTGCTGCACCACGGGACGGACGAGCAGAAACAGACCTACCTGCCGAACATGATCGCCGGCACCTGGTCGGGCACCATGAACCTGACCGAACCCCAGGCCGGCACCGATCTCGCCCGGATGCGAACCCGTGCCGAGCGGGCCGACGACGGCACGTACCGCATCACCGGCCAGAAGATCTTCATCACCTATGGCGAGCACGAGATGACGGAGAACATCGTCCATATGGTGCTCGCCCGCCTGCCCGATGCGCCGCCTGGCGTGAAGGGCATCTCGCTCTTCATCGTGCCGAAGTATCTCGTGAAACCCGATGGCACGCCCGGTGAGCGCAACGACCTGCGTGTCGTTTCCCTGGAGAAGAAGCTCGGCATCAAGGGCAGCCCGACCTGCATGATGGCCTATGGCGACAACGGCGGCGCCACCGGCTACCTGGTGGGTGAGGAACACAACGGGCTGGCCTGCATGTTCACCATGATGAACAACGCCCGTGTCGCCGTCGGTCTGCAGGGCCTGGCGATTGGCGAACGTGCGCTCCAGGCGGCCGGAGCCCATGCCGCCGATCGCGTCCAGGGCAGCCGGAGCGGCGAAGCCGTCACGATCGATCGACACCCTGATGTCAGGCGCACGCTTGCGTGGATGCGGGCACGCACCGAGGCCGCGCGCGGTCTGGTTTACTGGACCGCCACCTGCTTCGACCGTGCCGAACACGGCACCGGGGACGAGGCGCGACGCCAGCGCGCCTTCTTCGATCTGATGACACCGGTGGTGAAGGCCTGGTGCAGTGACGGTGCGGTGCAGCTCGCCTCCGAAGGCGTGCAGATGCACGGCGGCATGGGTTTCATTGAGGAAACCGGTGCCGCCCAGCACTATCGCGACGCCCGCATCCTGCCGATCTACGAGGGAACCAACGGGATCATGGCGATTGATCTGGTCGGCCGGAAGATCGCTCGCGACGGCGGTGCGGCCGCCCGCGCGCTGTTCGAGGTCGTTGAGGCCGACATTGCCGCGTCACGTGCCTGCGGAGACGTCACACTCGCCGACACGGTTGAAGCGGGCATGGAACATCTGCGTCGCGCGACCGGCTGGGTTGCCGATACCATGGCGTCCGACAGCGACGCCGTCCTCGCCCAGGCCACGACCTATCAACGCCTGTTCGGCACCGTCACGGGCGGCTGGCAGATGCTGCGCCAGGCGACGGCTGCGAAGCAGGCGCTCGATGTTGCAGAGGGTGATGCGGACTTCTTGGAGAACAAGCGCGAGAGCGCACGCTTCTACATGACTCAGGAGATGCCTCTGGCGGGCGCGCTGGCGGCGGTCGTGTCAAACAGAACCTGATCCTGAGAAAGCTCCCGGCGGCCCTCCCGTCTTTTGCACGCCGGACAGCGGCACCATCGTGAGGGCGCTGCGACAGGCCCGCCATGCGCCCGAGATCGCCATCAGGCCGCCGCCCGCAACGAAGGCCGCGCCGAGCACGAATGCAAAGGCCATGCGCAGTCCGGCGCGTCCGTGGCCCTGAAGCATATCCCGTTCAGATTGAATCCATCTGAACGGGTGAAGATGCTCTGGGTCTTTAGGTGTAGAGCGCATTCACGCACTCAGTTGGAACCGCAGGCGGTTCCAGCCAGGTGCGATCCGCTCTATCCCACGGCGCGGATCAGGGCGTCCAGGGTTTCGTTGGGCTGCTCGGACATCATCATGTGGCCGCAGTCCTTCAGGACGATCATCCGGGCAGAGGGCATGGCGGCCATCAGATCCTTTGCCCGCCGGGGCGGGGTCATCATGTCGCCGTCGCCCAGGATCAGGGTTGCCGGGCAGCTCACCCTGGCGGCCGCCTCCAGCCCGCCAGTGTAGTCGTTGCAGGCCTTCATGTCGTTATGCAGCACGCCGTCGCCGCCGCGTTCGAGCAGGCGCAGGCTGCCGCCGGTGACCCGGATGCCCGGTGCGGCATTGCCGCCGATCTGGGCGCGCTTCGAGTGGCCCCAGATCGTGACCATGTCGTAGGCCGAAGGGTGGTTGGCCTCGGCGTTGTCCAGGAGAGCATCGGCCACTGTCATCGGGACAGAAATGCCAAGCAAAGCGATGCGTTCGATGCGGTCGGGATGGCGCGCCGCCGCCTCGAGCACGGGCAGGGATCCCATGGAGTGGCCGGCCAGAACAGCCTTCCTGAGACCGGCGGCATCCATGAGGCGGATAATCCAGTCTGCAATCGCCTCGATCGACGGCAGCAGATCGCCTTCCGAGTTGCCGTGCCCGGGAAGATCGGGCGCAAGCACGCCGTATCCGCGATGGGCGAAGTAACGCGCCTGGGCCGACCACACCGTTCGGTTCATCGAGGCGCCGTGGATGAAGATGATGGCCGGAAGCCCGGGATCGAAGTCCTTGCCGCCGGTCGCGGCGAAGATCGTCTGTCCATCGACGGAGAGTTCGAGCGCCATGGGTCAGGCCTTCATGGCGGCGCGCAGGCCGCGGTTGAGATCGTCCTTGAGGTCGTTCACATCCTCAAGCCCGATCGACAGGCGTATCAGGCCTTCGGAGATGCCGGCGGCCTTCAGCTCTTCGGCCGGCACCTGCTGATGGGTGGTCGAACCGGGATGGATCACGAGCGACTTGGCGTCGCCCACGTTGGCGAGGTGAGAGAAGAGCTGAACCGATTCGATGAACCTGGCACCCGCCTTGCGTCCGCCCCTGATCTCGAAGCTGAAGATTGCGCCCGCACCCTTCGGCAGAAGCGTCCTGGCGAGCTCGTGGTCCGGATGGTTCGGCAGCCCCGGATAGCCGACACTCTCCACGGCCTCGTGCCCGTCGAGGAACTCGGCAATCGCCTGGGCATTGGCAACATGCCTCTCCATGCGCAGCGGCAGGGTTTCGAGCCCCTGCAGCAGGTAGAACGCGTTCTGCGGACTCATGCAGGGGCCGAAGTCGCGCATCCCCTCCGCGCGGGCCCGCATGATCATGGCGCCGGGTCCGAACTCCTCGGCGAAGTCGAGCCCGTGGTAGCCCTCGTAGGGCTCGGTGAGCGTCGGGAACTTGCCCGAGGCCTCCCAGTCGAACGCGCCGCGGTCGACCAGCGCGCCGCCGATCGCTACGCCGTGCCCGCCCATGAACTTGGTCACCGAGTGCATGACGATGTCGGCACCGTGTTCGAAGGGCCGGAAGAGGAAGGGGGTGGCAAAAGTGTTGTCGATCATCAGCGGCAAGCCCGCCTCGTGCGCGATGTCGGCGATTGCCGGTATATCCATCACCTCGAGGCCCGGATTGCCGAGGGTCTCGCCGTAGAGCAGGCGTGTCTCGGGTCGGATCGCCTTGCGGAAGGCCTCGGGATCGCGCGGGTCGACCAGCGTTGCGGTGATGCCGAAGCGCGGCAGGGTATAGTTGAACATGTAGTTCGAGCCGCCATAGAGCGACCCCGACGACACGATATGACCGCCCTGGCCCATCAGCGTCACGATGCCCAGGTGCAGGGCTGCCATGCCGCTTGCCGTGCAGACCGCACCGACGCCGCCTTCGAGGCCCGCAATGCGTTCCTCGAGCACCGCGACGGTCGGATTCGAGATGCGGCTGTAGATGTGGCCCGGCCGTTCGAGATTGTAGAGCGCGGCGGCGAAGTCCGTGTCGGGAAAGACATAGGAGGTCGACTGATAGATCGGTACCGCCCGCGCTCCGGTCGCGGGGTCGGGCTGCTGACCGCCATGCAACGACAGGGTGTCGAAGCCGACATGCTTGGATCCCGCCATGGGCCTGCTCCGTCTGGGGACGGCGGACCGTAAACGCTGACCGTCCGGGGGTCCACCGCTTCGACCCTCACCCTCCCGCGCCAGGGGCGTGGGAGGGTGAGGGTTGGCCGCACGGCAACGCTGAGGTACCTAGAGCGGATCGCACTTCGTTGGAATCGTTTGCGGTTCCAACGAAGTGCGTGAATCTGCTCTGGGTGCGATCGGCTCCAGCGGCAACGCGATTCGGGAAGACAACGATGACACGTGAGATCAAGTCGGTGGCCGTGATCGGCGGCGGCACCATGGGAACCGGTATTGCGGGCAAATGCGCCGATGCGGGCATCAAGGTGCTGCTGCTCGACATCGACGAGCAGGCCGTCGCCAGGTCGATGGAGCGTATCACCGGCGGTCGCTCCCCGGCGATCGACGATCCCGGGAGTGCCAGGCTGATCGAGACCGGCACGTTCGACGAGATCGAGCGGATCGCTGACTACGACTGGATCTGCGAGGCCGTGATCGAGGATCTCGAGACCAAGCGCGATCTCTTCGACAAGCTGGAGGCGGCACGTTCGGACGGCTCTGTCATCTCGACCAACACCTCCGGCATTCCCCTGCGCGCGATCACCAGGGACAAGCCCGAACGGCTCCGCCGCGACGTGGTGGTCACCCACTTCTTCAATCCCGTGAAGGTCATGAAGCTGCTCGAGGTCGTGCCCGGCGAGGACACGACATCCGATGTGGTCGACGCCATGGCGGCGTTCGGGTCTGACAAGCTCGGCAAGGGCGTCGTTCATGCCAAGGACACGGTGAACTTCATCGGCAACCGCATCGGCTGCTTCTGGATGCTCTCGGGCCTGCACAAGGCGCGCAAGGCGCGTCTCGACGACGGCCTTTCGATGGAGACGATCGATGCCGTCATGTCCGCACCCGTCGGCCTGCCCGGCACCGGGCTCTACGGCCTGATCGATCTGATCGGCCTCGACGTGATGGATTTCGTCGGCAGGAACCTGGCGGCCAATCTGCCGTCGGGCGACGAGGGGCTTGCCACCACCTCCTTCCCGCCCGAGGAGCAGGCCATGCTGGAGCGCGGGCAGCTCGGCCGGAAGACCGGCGGCGGCTTCTACAAGGTCACCAGGAACGACGACGGCTCACGGATCAGGGAAACCTTCGATCTCGATGCCGGGGACTGGCGTCTTGCCGAAGAACCCGCGCTGGACGACAAGCACAGCGCGTTGCAGAGCCTGATGGGATCGGAGGATACCGTCGGCGGTTTCGCGCGGGACCTGATGGGTGGCACGCTGCTTTACGCGGCGGGCCTGATCCCGCAGATCTCCGACGACGTCGTCAACATCGACCGTGCCATGCGCTGGGGTTTTGCCTGGCGTCAGGGCCCGTTCGAAATGCTCGACACCCTCGGGGTCCGCTCGGTGATCGGGCGCCTTGAGACGAAGGGCGTGGCCCTGCCGGCCATGCTGCAGATCGCCCGGGATGCCGGTGCCGAGAGCTTCTATCGCAACGATGGTGCCGAGTTCCTCGGGCGCGACGGCACCTGGCACCAGGTGCCTGCCTGGAGCATATCCCGTTCAGATTGAAGCAATCTGGACGGGTGAAGATGCTCTGAGTCCTTGCTGAAGCATATCCCGTTCGGATCTAGGGCGCGATTCCCGCGAGCGTGAGGTTGACGTCACCCTCTGTGCTCCGCGCAAGCGTTACCTTGGCCTCTTCGAGGATGCAGACGCCCGAGACCGGAAGGCAGGCACCGAAGGTGATGCCGAGCGACGAACTGCCGTTCAGGTGGGCCGGATCGAAGGTGAGGGTCTGCAGGACGGCACCGTCGAAGTGATCGCCCTCGACCATCAGGACGCTGGGCATCTCGTCGAGCCAGATCATCTGGTCGTCCAGCGGCGTCAGTCCGATGCCGAGCCGCCCGTTGAGCCTGACATCCATGGTTGGCACAACGGCGATGACCAGGCGGTCACCGGACTCGACATGTGTCTGCACGCTCACGCCGCTCGGCGTGATGATCGAACCGATGTCATCGGCCGACACCGGCGGCGCAAGTGCCGCGACCGCGGCGAGGGCCGCGCCTCTGCTCAAAAGACGTTTCATTATGAACCGCCGTGTTTCCTTCGGTCCCTCTCCTTGCAGATAGTGTGTTGGCACGGTGCTGTCCAGGTCACGTTCGATCGAGGCGTGCGTCAGAACGGCAAGCCTTGCCGAAACGGCAAGGCACCAACGGGAGGCACCGGAGCAATCCGGCGTCGCGTTGCGCGTTCTGAACTGGACAACGGAGGCACATCCACGACATAACGGGTCAATCATTCCGTTCGGCACTCCCATGACCAACCTCGACTCCGAGGTCGCGCGCCGGCGCACCTTCGCGATCATCTCCCACCCTGACGCGGGCAAGACCACGCTTACCGAAAAGCTGCTGCTGTTCGGTGGCGCGATTCAGCTTGCCGGTGCCGTGAAGGCGCGCGGTGACCGGCGTCGCGCGCGCTCGGACTGGATGAAGGTTGAGCAGGAGCGCGGCATCTCGGTGAGCGCCTCGGTGATGAGCTACCGCTACGCCGATTGCGCCTTCAACCTGCTCGACACGCCGGGTCATGAGGATTTCAGCGAGGACACCTACCGCGTGCTGACCGCCGTCGACAGCGCGGTCATGGTGCTCGACGCCGCCAGGGGCATCGAGGCGCAGACGCGCAAGCTTTTTGAGGTCTGTCGCCTGCGCGACATGCCGATTGCCACCTTCGTCAACAAGATGGACCGCGAGGCGCGCGACCCGTTCGCGCTGATCGACGAGGTCGAGCAGACCCTGCAGATCGAGGTCACGCCGGCCAGCTGGCCGATTGGCATGGGGCGCGATTTCCTCGGCTGCTACGACCTGATCAACGACCGGCTCATCCTGGTCGCGCGGACCGGGGGCGAGACCGTGGAGGAAGGTATCGCCTGCGAGGGGCTCGACGATCCCAGGCTCGACGCGCTTCTTCCCGCCCATGCCGTCGCCGCGCTGCGCGAGCAGGTCGCGATGGCGCGCGGCCTGCTGCCGGCGTTCGACATGGATGCCTATCGCGCCGGTAACCTGACGCCCATGTACTTCGGCAGTGCGCTCAACAACTTCGGGGTGCGCGAGCTGCTCGAGGGGCTCGCGGGTTATGCGCCGCCACCGTGCGCGCAGCCGACGGTGCAGCGTCCGATCGAACCGACCGAAACCGGGGTCTCGGGCTTCGTCTTCAAGATCCAGGCAAACATGGATCCCAGGCACCGGGACCGTATCGCCTTCGTGCGTCTGGCCTCGGGCCACTTCAGGCGCGGCATGAAGCTGAAGCATCACCGCACCGGCAAGCAGATCGTGATGCACAACCCGCTGATCTTCCTTGCCCGGGACCGCGAGCTTGCCGAGGAGGCCTTCGCCGGCGATATCGTCGGTGTGCCGAACCACGGCAACCTCCACATCGGCGATGCGCTGACCGAAAGCGAGGAGCTCGCCTTCACCGGCATCCCAAGCTTCGCGCCGGAGCATCTCCAGCGCGTTCGGGCGACCGATCCGATGAAGGCCAAGCACCTTGGCCGCGCGCTCCGGCAGCTCGCCGAGGAGGGTGCGGCGCGTGTCTTCAAGCCGGTGATGGACGCCGACTGGGTGGTCGGCGTCATGGGCCCGCTGCAGTTCGACGTGCTGGCCGATTGTATCCGCACCGAGTACGGGGTGCCGGTGCGCTTCGAGCCCGCCAACCTCCATACCGCCCGCTGGCTCGACGGTGCCTCGCACCAGGCGATCAAGGACTTTGCCGAGAGGAACCGCTCGGCCATGGCTGGGGATCACGCCGGCCAGCCGGTGTTCCTGGCGCGCAACGCCTGGCATCTCGACAAGGCGCAGGAGGATGCGCCCGGGATCGCCTTCCTGAAGGTCAAGGAGCAGGTCCACACGGCCACTGCCGAAGCGGCCTGAGCCATGGCCGTCCGGCTCTGCAAGATTGCGCTTCTGGCCTGTTACACCTTGCTGCTGACGCTGATCGCCTTCGGCAACATCACGGACTACGACAGCAACTGGCCCTTCGTGCAGCACGTGCTGGCGATGGATACGACGTTCCAGAGCCCCGGCGTGATATGGCGCGCCATCACCGATCCCACGATCCAGACAATCGCCTATCTCGGCATCATCGCAACCGAAACGGCAGCCGGGCTGATCTGCTGGGCCGGGATCGTGCAGCTCGTCCGGCACCGCCGCGCATCGCCTGCCCGCTTCCTTCTGGCCGGTGGCATCACGCTGCTCTTCCTGATCCAGCCCGAGCGCGAGACTGGCGCATGAGGCTCTGCGGTCGTGCCGGCGACAGCCACGGTGTGCGACCGATCCGGTGACGGTGATGAGCATGGAAGGCCTTGACCTGGCCATGATGCTCGTCCTCAATGCTCGTCCTTGATGCAGACGACATTCGCACCGCGTTTTATCCCGACATGCTGCCGCAGTATCACGAGCGCCGCGTCGGCGGTCTTGAGATGCTTGCGTTCAGGCAATGGACGGCCAGGAAGGCCGGGCGACGGCATCGACCGCTGACAGCGTGCCGCGCCACAAACTCCCCACAAACTTCCCGGAAACTTCCCAAGAACTTCTGATACCGGAGGACAACGCCATGACAGACCTGCCCACCACGTCACCGGAAACCGTCGGCATGGCGTCAGCGCGTCTCGATCGCATCCGGCCCTGGATGCAGGGCTATGTCGATGCGGGCAAGCTGCCCTGGGCCGCAGCGGCGATCATCCGTCACGGCCAGGTCGTGTGGCGCGATCAGGTCGGGCTGGCCGATGTCGCAGCGGGTCGCGCGATCACGCCGGATGCCATCTGCCGCATCTATTCGATGTCGAAGCCGATCACGGCGGTCGCGGCGTTGCAGCTTTACGAGCAGGGGCTCTACCAGCTCGACGATCCGATCGGGGCCTACATCCCCGAACTCGCCGAAATGGAGGTACGCATCGCCGAGGACGAGAACGGCATGAAGACCGAACCGGCGAACCGGCCGATCACGATCAGGGACCTGTTCTGCCACACCTCGGGCTTCACCTATGGCTTCTCGTGTGGCGGCCAGCTTGAGCAGGCCTATGACGACAACAACCTGCACTTCAGATGCGGCGACGGCACGCTGGCCGATGTCGTCGGCCGCCTGGCGTCGATCCCGCTCGACCATCATCCCGGTGCGCGCTGGACCTATGGTGTTTCGACCGACGTGCTCGGCCGTCTCGTCGAGGTGCTGTCGGGCGAACGCTTCGACCGTTATCTCTCCCGCCACATCTTCGAACCGCTCGGCATGAGCGATACCTTCTTCCAGCTTCCGGCAGACCGCCTCGCCCGTTTCGTCCCCTGTTACGCCCACACGGCGGACGACGGCATGGTTCTGAGCGACGGCACGGCGGACAGCCCTTATGTCTCCGACGTCATCTGTTTCTCGGGCGGCGTCGGCTTGCTCTCGACCATGGACGACTATCTTCGCTTCGCCGACATGCTGCGGGGCGGCGGTGAGTCGAACGGTGAACGCTTGCTCGGCCGCCGCACGGTCCAGTACATGGCGACCAATCACATGCCGGACGACGGTGACCTCACGACCATGGGGCAGGACCGCTTCTCGGAGACGAGCTACGCAGGCATCGGTTTCGGTCTCGGTGTTTCGGTCGTGATCGATCCTGCAGCCTGCAACACCATGCAGTCGGTCGGCGAGTTCGCCTGGGGCGGCATGGCCTCGACCGCCTTCTGGATCGATCCCATGGAGGACCTCGCCGCCGTCTTCATGACTCAGCTCATCCCGTCGGGCTGCTATCCCATCCGCCGCGCGTTCCGCGTGCTGGTGAATCAGGCCCTGATCGACTGATCGCCGCGACTGATCGCCAGCGCGCACCATGGCTGATCGCCCCCGGTGCTCTCGCCGTTCCGGGCCTTTCGATGCAGATCGGTGCAGAGCGCCGGGCCATCGGCTCCGGCGGAATCAGGCTTGTGCGGAGGCCTTCGCGACAGGCTCGGGCAGCAACCCAAAAAAGCTCTTGACACGCAGGACAGGATGCATCAACATGATGCCCGAACTCGGGAAACCGGGGCACGGGCACACGACTGAAGACCTATGGGAGGAACATCGAAATGAACAGACTTCTGACTCTTGCGGCAGGCATGATCCTGATCGCAGCGGTTTCCGCATCCGGTTCGGCGAATGACGGGTCCAGTGCTTCTGACCCCGGGTCTGCCGCCTCCTCTGTCACGCTCAAATCCAGGCTGGATCCGGATCGGTCCACCATAGGTCGACCTGCAAAATTCTCTCTGCCAGCATTTCGTAAGCTGGAGAAAGACCTGAATCAGATTGGTAAAGCTGTCCACATGGGCTCTCTTGCACCCCCAAAAGATCTCCTGGATAGGAAAGCCTTCCTGATAGGCTATTACAGGACTGGCCATGTCATGAAGGGAGACGCCTATGATATCGTCGGCAATCTCAGAATCTACGCCGATTTCGGTAAAGGTGAGGTCACGACAGCTGTAAGCCATCTCAGCCTCGTTGACGTTTCTGACGTTTCCAATCCGTCCGAACCTGTCGGTGGTTTTCCTCTGGACGGGGGTCTTTGGGGTGCCGGAACGATCAGTAAAACGACGATTGACAGCGAGCTGAAGGGTCAGATCAGGTTACGGGAGAACCAGATACTCACGGGTCTTCCACGGATAGATATCGAAGCAGATATGAGTGGCAAGGTGTACAGTAAGGATGGGAAATCCCTGGTATACGGAGCGATTACCGGAAAGCAGGCCAGGATACATAAAGATATTGGCACAAAGGATAAAGTCTTTCGCAACATTCGATATGGTCAGTTTTTCGCCAGCGAAGACTGGAAAGGAAACTCCGTTCCAGACGTCAAGGTTCCAGTCGTCAAATTTGACACTCCCCCACCCGGTGCAGGAAACCCGGGTTCAACGATGAGCCGCGACATACGTATCAGGGAATACGTCAATCTTGGCTTGATTCGCCACGCCATCATCGCTGACTATCTTGAAGCTCCCAGTTCCAAGGCTTTTCCGAAGGGGAAAGGCATCTTGACAGGATATGTCTCGGCCGGAAGTTTGTTCTCAGATCCAAAGCATGTTTTGTCCGCTGGCAATCTGACAATCGACGCCGATTTCGATAAACGTACGGTCACGGCACGGGTAAGCGACTTCCACGGTGGTAATCTTGGGGGTAGCGGAACGATCAATCGAACGACGATGAACAGCACCCTGGGTGGTCAGATCAGTGTCATGGGCGATACGGTCACTGTCGACGCCGAGCTGTCAGGCAAGGTGTACAATAACGATGGGACATTGCTGGTACACGGAATCTTCAAAGGAGACGTTACGGAAGGCGCAGGACTAACATCCCCTATTGAAAATGGAGAGTTTTATGCCGTCCAGAACTAGAGCATATCCCGTTCAGATTGAATCAATTTCAACCGCTGGACGACAGGGTTGTTTGTCCGCCCGTGGCCTCTGCGGCATCGGGACTGGCGGCGCGCACCATGGCTGTATCGCCCCCGGTCGCGCACCATGGCTGTATCGCCCCCGGTGTTGCGGACCACGGCGACACCGGCAAGCACCACCTCGCAGAGCCATCGGCCAGGAAGCGCAGGGCCATCGGCTCCGGCGAAATCAGGCTTGTGCGGAGGCCTTTGCGACAGGCTCGGGTGGCAGCCAGGACAGCGCCCGGAAAAATTGTTGACGTGCGGTGCCGTATGGTGTTGACTTGTAACGTCGGATGCAGCAAGATAGTGGCCGACTCGGGAAACCGGGCCACGGGCACATGAGCTGAAGACCTGATGGAGGAACATCGAAATGAACAGACTTCTGAACCTTGCGGCAGGCATGGTCCTGATTGCAACGGCTTCCGCGCTCAGTTCGTCCGGTTCGGCGAGTGATGCGAATGATGGCGTCCCCAGCGCATCTGACGGTGTCGCATCCGACAGGGGAGCTTCTGCCTCTGCAGCAGTAACGCTGGATGGTGTCGGTGCCCCCTCTGTTTCCTCTTTCACCCTCAGATCCAGATTGTATCGAAATGCATTTGCCGTAGGCAAGGATACAGTAATCTCCGAGGGGGGATTTCGCAGGCTGGACAGGGATTTGAGTTCGATCGATGCCGCTGTCGCAGCGGGCAGTCTCGAAGCCCCGGATGCTCTCCCGGATGCGAAAGGTGTCTTGCAGGGATATTACAGGATGGGCTATCCTGTCGACGAAGACCATGATCGTGACATCGTCGGCAATCTCAGGGTCTACGCCGATTTCGGTGCAGGCAGGGTCACGACAGCCGTAAACGGTTTTCGCCATTTTATCGTTTCCAACCCGAAGAGACCTGTCGGGGGCCTTCCCATGAACGGGGCTCTTACGGGTCGCGGAACGATCGATGAAACGACAATCAGCAGTACCCTGGATGGTACGATCTACGTTCCCAAGGGGAGTGGTAAGACCGGCATCTATGAGGTCGTCATCGATGCCGATATGGCAGGCAAGGTGTACGATCACCGTGGGAGATTGCTGGTACGGGGAGGCGTTACCGGAACCCATAAGAATGGGTGGAACCGTCCCGGTAGTGCCAAGTTTGATGGTTGGCGGCGACTTCCCAGTGATATAGAAGATGGTGAGTTCTTCGCTATCCAGACTGGGATCAAAAAGCCCGTTTCGGTCGTCAGGTTTGGCACGCCGCCACCTCCTACAATTGCATTTCCATCGTATGGTTCTCCTCCTCCTTCGGACTTCAGCCGTTTTGCAAGGGAACGCGATAACCTTGCCTTGATTGGTGCCGCGATGGATGCTGGTCATCTTGCAGCACCCGATGCTCTCCCGGATGGGAAAGGCACCTTGACAGGATATGTCAAGGTCGACAATCTTTACAGTGTGCCTATAGGTTTTGCCTACCGTTATGGTGGTACACCTTATAAGGGCGTTGGCAGCCTCACAATCGACGCCGATTTCGGTGCAGGAACGGTCACGACAATGGCAAGCCAATTTGTACGGGAATCTAACGGTTGGGGTATTCCTGGAACTCTTGAAGGTCGTGGAACGATCGATCGGACGACGATCAACAGCACCCTGGATGGTTATCTTGATCTTGGTGCCCATAGTCATCATTACGATGCCGATCTGGCAGGCAAGGTGTACGATGACAATGGAACATTGTTGGTGCATGGAGCACTGACAGGAACCGTTGAGTCAAGACGCCGGGGGGGTGGAGAATATCTTGTCAG
>JACONG010000005.1:0-9218 GCA_014323865.1 Rhodospirillales bacterium
TTCTCGATCCGATTGAGGTCATGCAATCTGGGTCCTTGATCAACGTGTTCCAGGCCTCGCAACAGTTCGCCACGATATCGTCGTAGCTTGCGAAGACGCGGTTTGAGAGCCAGTTGTCCCGGATGTACTGCCAGACGTTTTCGACCGGGTTCAACTCAGGCGACCTCGGCGGCAGTGGCAACAAGGTGATGGTCTCGGGCACCTCGAGTTTCGATGTCGTGTGCCACCCGGCCTGATCGACGATCAGGATTGCGTGGGCGCCGGGCGCGACTTCGGTGCTGATCAGCTTCAGGTGTTCGGCCATCGCGTGGGTGTCGACCCAGGGCATGACCGAACCGGCCGCCGGACAGATTGCACCGAAGATGTAGGCCCATTGGGTGCGTTGATCCTTTGGCGCGCGAGGACGGGTGCCGCGCTTGGCCCAGCGGCGGGTGATCTTGTTCTTCTGTCCCACCCTTGCCTCGTCCTGGAACCAGATTTCCATGGCTGGCCCGCCGTTCTGAAGACGGATGTCGCGGACCGTGTCGGGGGAAGTCTTTTTTGAACGCCTCGATCGCATCCGGGTCTTGTGCGTGGTGCTGGGGACGTGCCGAACGTTTGCGGAAACCCATGGCGCGCAGCTTACGGCCCAGTGTGGTGCGACTGACTGTCACGCCAAACGCGCCCTTGACCCACGCGACCAGATCAACCAGGCGTCACCGGACCACGCCATCGCGATCGGGGTCAGCCTCGACGACAGCAGCCAATTGCTGGCGCTGCTCATCCGTCAGGATCGAGGGTTTGCCCGGCGCCTTGCGGGTGCGGAACCCTTCTGGACCGCCAGCATTGAACCGCAGAACCCGGGCGCGGATGACCTGCAGACCAACTCCGCCAGTACGCGCCGCATCAGATCGCGATCCGCCGTCCAGGATCATCGCAATGGCCAACACCCGCCTCGTCCGGTCTGCATCGTCGCTCTGTCGCGCCAAACGCGCCAGATCGGAAGCCGAAAAATCACTGCGAAGCTTGATAGCCGGCTTCATGGAAAGCCTCCTTTGTTTTCCAGAATAGACGATCATGAACAGACTAGGGGAATCTCTAACAATAAGTCTGATTCAATGGACCGCGGTATTACCACTGCCACCGAGGTCGCCTGAGTTGAACCCAGTCGAAAACGTCTGGCAGTCCATCCGGGACAACTGGCTCTCAAACCGCGTCTTCGCAAGCGACGACGATATCGTGGCGAACTGTTGCGAGGCTTGGAACATGTTGATCAAGGACCCAGATCGCATCACCTCAATCGGATCGGGGAACTGGGCCAATGCGTGATGATCAACGCGCTTTGGTATCAGGGCGCTATACACTTGGCCGAAGACCTCGAAGGCTCGGACCATATCGCTTTGTGTCATCCCGATGCCTGTATTGCTGATCACGATATCGATGCCGCCATCGGGTCGCGCCGTGACCTCGACCGTGACGGTACCGTGGTCGGGCGTGAATTTCACCGCGTTCGACAAGAGATTGAGCAGCAACTGGGGAAGCTTCCTGGTGTCTGCCCTCAGCCGTGATGCATCAGACGGCATGAGGGTGCCGAGACGGGTGCCCGAGCGTTCCGCCTGCTCCCGGAAGAACTTGGTCGAAAGTGCGACCACAGAGATGAGACCGACGTCGTCTTCGTCCAATTCCTGACGTCCGGCCTCGGGCTTCGGGAGGTCAAGGATGTCGTTGATTGGTTCGAGCAGGTGACGACCGCTCTCGTTGATATCGCGGACGTATTCGTCGTGGCGCGGATTGTCGAGCGGGCCGAACACACCCTCAAGGATCACATCCGAGAACCCGATAATCGCATTGAGCGGTGTCCTGAGATCGTGGCTGATCGTCGCCAGGAACTCGGTCTTGGTGCTGCTGCCGGTGTCATGGACATGGTGGCCGTGCCTCGTCATACGCTGGGCCAGTTCCATCATTTAGCGGCTTTCGGATAACTCCTAGAGTGCCATATACTCGGTGGAGACGTCCTCTATCATATGGATCACACGCAACCAGTCATCGTCGAACTCAGGCGGCACGAAGGCGATCGCACGTTCGACGAGTTCGCTGCCGTCAAGACGCTTCTGGCGCGTATCGGGCAACACAATTCGCCGCTCCCCTTCACCGGAGCCTCGAGAATGTAGGTAACGGACGCCCTCTCATCGTCAGGAAGGGGTTCTTGCGACCAGGCCTTGAAGGCTTCCCGATCGGGGCCGGTTGACCTTGGTCACGTCCTCGATGGTCAGAATCACCCGATCACCCGATCACCCGCGCCCAGTCCTGGCGGTATTCGTTGGGCACCATCACCGTCCCGCGGGTGTCGATCGTCGAGCCGTCTTCGGGTTGCTCGGCGGTCTCGCCGCATCGGATGACGGCCCCCCTGGGCCAACTGCTTCAGAACACGTGCCATTTCGGCGAGCATGTCCGCGGAGAGGTTCTCCAAACTGTGCGTGACTTAGTCGTCCCGGGTCTCGGAACCGTACATGCGAAGACACCCTTCGTTGGAGTCCAGCAGACGCATCCGCCCTGCGAGGTCGCGCATGACCTCCGGATTGGCGATTCGATGATCGGCCAGCCGCCCGCCGGAGCTGATGAACAGACGTTCGACTTGGCGGCGGGTGCTCGAGCAGTCGTCGACACGGATGCTGATCGGCGCCTGCTCGACGAGTTCGCGGTAGCGCCGCTCGCTTGATTCGACTCGCGGGCGAATCTACCGCTCCTCGCTGCAGCCACCATGGTCATTGCGCGTAAGGGGCCAAGGCTGGTCGGCCAGGTGATGTCCAGATCCGAAAGAATGTCTTGTGTTCGGCGCGGCGTGTTGTCAGCGTCAAAGCTCTTCAACACGGCCGCAATCCGCTGCACGTTTGATTTGTCATCCCTACACAGGGGCGGGAGACCTCAGTTGCGCGACCGTTTCATGTAGACGGCAGCAGCGAGGATAATCAGTGTCCCCTTGATCACCAATTGCAATTCAATCGACAGGCCCAGGATCACCACGATATTGAAGAGCGACACAAGGATCAGCGCAGCAAGCAGCACGCCCGGAACGGAGCCTTTACCGCCCGACAGAGCCGCGCCGCCGATGACAGCTGCCGCAATACTGTCGAGCTCGTATCCGCGCCCGGTCCAATTGTCGACAATGCCCACATAGCCCACCAGAAAGAGCCCGGCACAGGCCGCCATCACGCCAGAGATGACAAAGGCCATCACCACGAGGAGTTTGGTCGGTGCGCCTGTCATATAGGCTGCAGAGGGACTGTCTCCGTAGAGCTTGAGCCTGCGCCCAAACACCGTACGCTCAAGCAGCCAGTGCATGGCGAAGGCAACAACACTCAAGGCAATCAGCGCAACCGGGATACCAAGAATGTTCCCCGTGGCCAGCCAGCGGAACGTCTCAGGTAGCGAACCGCCCGGTGCACCGCCAGTATAGGCAAAACGGATGCCTTGCAGAACGATCATGGTTGCCAGCGTCGCAAGAAACGGCGTGACATTGCGATAAGCCACGAGATAGCCATTTACCGCGCCGATCACGGCACCCAGCATCAAGCCAATGGCAAAGATGATGGGCGTACTGTCGATCAACGATGTCGAGAGTACTGCCACCGTTGCCATGATCGAGGCCACAGACAGATCGAGCCCGCGCACAATGATGACGATCATCTGACCGATGACCACGAAGCCAAGCGGTGCTGCCTGGATCAGGACGTCCTTAAGGTTGGCCGGTGTCAGAAAGCGCGGCGAGAGCGCGGTTGTGACAGCCCAGATCACGACCAGAAAGCCAAGGAGCATGAGAAGCTCCCGGCGTTGCGTCGCGCGGACCGTGTTGCGGTTCTTGGTCGGGGCGGGGTTTGTGGTTGTTGCACTCATCCCTTCCTCTTTCCTGCAAAAAAGGACACAGCGGCGATGATGATCACCCCTTCCACGATCCATTCGTAGAAGCTGCTGACATTCATGAAGTTCAGCACATTGGCTAGCAGGGCCAGCAAGATCACGGCAAGCGCCGTCCCCAACACCCCACCCTTGCCCCCTGCGAGAAGGGTTCCGCCGACAATGACGGGCGTAATGGAGCGCAGGTCAAATCCAACACCAGCGCGCGGATCACCGACGCCGAACCGGCCTGTCATATACGCTGCGGCCACGGCGCAGAGCAGGCCTGACAACGCATAAATTACCACCTTTGTCGTTTTGACTGGCAGGCCTGACACAGCCGCCGCAGCCTCATTGTCGCCAATGGCGTAGATTCGCGTCCCAAAGGCCGTGCGCCAGAGCATGAAGCCGATGATCACATAAAGTACCACGACGAATATCATGCCGTAGGGAACAACGCCAAGCCGTCCATACATCAAATCCTCGAAAAACAGCGGAACAGAGCCCGTCGGCTGGCGCGTGATCAGGAGTGCGCCACCTGCGAGGATGGTCGATGTCCCAAGTGTTGTGATCAGAGGATGGACGCCCACATAGGCCGTGACCGCGCCATTGACGACGCCGATCAGGATACCGAGACCGATCACAACGGCCATGGCGATCAGAAGCGTTCCCGCGCTGTCCCCTGCCAATGCTGCAAAGACAACGGCCAAAAAGCTCAGGGCACCAGCATAGCTCAGGTCAATGCCACCGGACAAGATCACGATGGTCTGCGCCAGAGCCACAATGGCCAGAGCGACCATTTGGTCCTGCACATTGGCCAGATTGAGCGGTGTGGCAAAGCGGTCAGACGAGGTCGTACCCACGACAAACACAAGTGCGATCAGCGCGACGACAACCAGATGAACCGGCTGGGCGTGCGTGGCGCGGAGAATATTGCTCATGCCGCTACTCCATGATGGGTCGAGGTCTCTGCGGCTGCCACGGAGATGATGGCTTCTTCCGTGATCTCAGCCCCTGTCAGTTCCGCAGCAAGCTCGCCATCGCGCATCACGTGGACGCGGTCGCACAAGCCCACGATTTCGATCAGCTCGGACGAGATGACCAAAAGCGCCATGCCTTCATCGGCCAATTCGCGCAGTGATTTGTAGATTTCCGCCTTGGCCCCGACGTCGACGCCACGCGTCGGCTCATCGAGGATCAAAAGCTTTGGCCGGTTTTCCAGAAGCCGTGCCACAAGGACCTTTTGTTGGTTGCCCCCAGACAAAGCCGAGATGGGCAGGCCCACATGGTCCACGACAACCCCGCGACGCTCTTTCAAGATCGCGGCGCGCTCTTCTTCATGGCCCGGCGGAACGGCATTGTGGTAGACGCCGAAGCCCGGGGTCGTGGCCGCGAAGTTTCGGGCGACAGACGAATTGAGAAAGAGTCCGTCATCCTTGCGGCTCTCCGTCAGCATCAGAATGCCTGCCTCAATGCATCCTGCGGGATCCCGGTGCGGCATCGGTTCGCTCATGAGGGAGACGTCGCCGGTGCTGGGCACCGCGCCAAAGAGCGCCAAAGCGAGTTCGGTCCGGCCAGAACCCACCAAGCCCGCAAGCCCCACGATTTCGCCCGCATGGACATCCAAACTGGCAGGTGGAAGCCCTGGTGCTACAACGAGGTTCGTGACTTCGAGGACCTTGTCGCCATTAGCACGGGCCGTATCGGCCTTGGACGGGAAGAGATCGCCAAGCTCGCGTCCCACCATGGCCGCGATGACACTGTCAGGGGTATAGTCACTTGTGGGACCTTTCGAGGTCACAGCACCGTCCTTGATCACCGTGATGTCGGTGCAAATCTCAAAAATTTCATCCAGGCGATGCGAGACATAGACCAATCCTAGGCCGCGCGCGCGCAGATCATGGATGATGCGGAACAGATGTCGGGTTTCGTTCTGACTCAAAACAGCGGTGGGTTCGTCGAGGATCAGAACCTTGGCTTCGGACCGCAATGCCTTGGCGATCTCGACCGTTTGTTTGTCCGCGACAGAGAGCGTTTCGACCAGATCATCGGGGTTCAGCATGATGCCGAGATCATCTAGCAACTTCTGGGCATTTGCGTTCAACGCTTTGCGGTCAATGAACCCCAAACGCGTGCGCGGCTCAACGCCAAGAAAAATGTTTTCCGCAATCGACAACGCTCCGATGACGGAAAACTCCTGATGCACCACGGCAATCCCGGCTTCCAGGCTTTGACGCGAATCAGTCCAACCCGCTTTGGTGCCTTCGAATTCCACATGGCCGCCCGTAGGTGTGTAGAGTCCTGTCAGCAGCTTGATGAGGGTGGATTTCCCGGCACCGTTCTCGCCACACAGAGCGACGGCACAGCCGCCATGCACTTCAAACTCAATATCTCTGAGCACCTCGTTGGAGCCAAAAGACTTACACAAGCCGCGGGCGGCCAGATATGGCCGGGCCATTGGTTCTCCTCCCTAGTTTGGTCGGGGCGATGCGTTGCCACCCCGATCCGTTTTACGAATTTGGCCGCTACTTACTTGGGATAGGATGCGGAGAAGGTCGCCGGATCATAATCCGCGCCAACACCCGAGGACATGATGACCGAGCCCGGTTTATCCATCAGCGCATAGTCCTTGACGTAGATGTCGGCCTTCACAGATGCAGTCTCTGCGCCTGCGGAGACAACAACCTGCTGGTTCACCTCAATCCGGCTCGGAATGCCCTTGCCGTCGAGTACGTCAAAAAGCACTTCAAACGCCTCTGCTCCCATGGCTGGGGGATAGTCGACACCAACCATCGGCACGTTGTGATTGACCGACAGCTGGTACATCGCGTTGAAGTCACCTCCAGTATGGGGTGGGATAGTGCCATCTTCATAACCCGCCGCGAGGAAGGCTTCGATGGAACCGGAGCCTTGCAGACCCGAATCCGCCCAGACGCCGTTGATGTCTTCGCTGTATTTCTGGATCAAGGCGGACATGATGGTCTTGCCATTGGCAGGAGACCAGCTGGTGTATTGTGTCTCCAGAACCTCGATGCCGGGATACTGGTCGAAGACTTCCATCGCGGCCTTGATGCGGTTTTCGGCGGGCGACGCCCCTGCGAGCCCACCCAGCATCACGACCTTGCCTTCAAAGTTCAGCGTTTCGGCCAGCCACTGTGCCGAGATGCGGCCCAGAGCCTGGTCAGAGGCCGTGACAAAGGTGATGAAGTTCTCGGTCGACGGCACAGAACGGTCCACAAGGACTACGGGCACACCTTGGCGCTTGGCGCGGCGAATCACCGGATCCATGGCCTCTGCGGTGGCGGGCGAGATCAGCAGAATGTCCACACCCTGTGCAATCAGGTCCTGCACGTCCGCGGCTTGCTTGGAGGGGTCGTCATTGGCGTCCGTGATGATGAAGCGCTTGAGCCTGTCGGCGTTACGCTCCGCAGCGGCTTCGATGCCATGCAGCATCGCAACCCGCCACGGGTTGGAGATCGACGCATTGGAGAAGCCGATCGTATAGGGCCCCTCTTTCTTGTACTCAGAGGCGTCGGTGATCGACATGGTCCCCGGGTTCCACAGGAACGTGCGTGGCACGCCCTGATATTCGTCTGCTACGGCAGCGCCTGAGAACAGGCCAAGAGTCGCGGCAAAGGCCACATGTTTGAGAACACGCATTGGTTTCCTCCCTAGCGTACTGGTTTATGCGGATTATTCCGCTGCTGCGCGAATGAGCCCGCCAGCGTTGATACCGCTGCGGGGATCTTTGAACATTACCCCGTCTTTCATGATCATGGAGAGGTTGTCCTGATGCTGAACGAGGCTGACATCCTTGGTCACATCACCCTTCACCAGCAGAAGATCTGCCAGATAGCCTTCTTTCACATAGCCCAGGTCATGGCTGCGGCCCATAAGACTTTGACCCACGGTTGTGGCACATTTCAGCGCGTCGACCGAATCGTAGCCGAAATAGGTTACGAAATGCTCGATATCCCGGGCATTCTGACCCATGGGCGTGACTGCCAAGCCGTAGTCTCCGCCCACCACGACGCGAATGCCACGCTTGCGTATTTCGTGATAGGTGGCGCAGGTCGCGTCGAACTTGCGGAAAAGGTGTAGTTCCTCCGCCACCTCTTTGGTAATGCCTGCTGGCTCGCCTTCCTTGGTGCAATTGTGGACAAGGCCGAAGGCCGGACCGACCCAGATGCGGTCCTTGACCTCTTCCAGCATGTCCAGCGCTTCTTCGTCAGCAAAGTCGCAGTGGTAGATGCAATCGACACCGGCGCGAATGGCACGTTTCACCGATTCAGACGAGCGGGCATGGGCAGCCACTTTCTTGCCGAAGGCCCGGGCGACCTTGACGAAGGCCTCCAGTTCTTCCGGCTCAGTCGGTGTGGTTTCAGCCCGTGCGTGGCTGACAAATTCGTCGCCCGAGATGTTGATCTTCATGATGTCGACGCCGTCACGGACACATTCCCGCGCAACGCGGCGCATCTCGTCGGGACCATCGGCGATGAGGCCAAAGCTTTCCTGATGGATGTGGCGCTTGCGCTCATCCCCGAGGCCGGCGGTCGTCGTCACTTCCGGGCTGCTTGCCATCATGCGCGGCCCGTCAATCATATCCGTCTCAATGGCGTTGCGGGCTGTCACACCCAGCAGGGGCTTGGCAGATGCGGCTTCAAAGATCGAGGTAAATCCATGGCTCAGCAGCAGATGCAGGTTCTGCGCCGTCAACAGCATATGCTCTTCGCTTGAGAGAAGACCCAGTTCTGGCGGCTGGTTGATGCCAGTGAAACTGGGATGGCAATGGCCTTCAACCATTCCCGGCATCAGCGTGTGGCCGGACCCGTCAATGATCTCGCCTTGGGTGTCAATCGGGCCATCCTCACCTTTTGCAACCCTTGTGATCTTGTTGCCTTCAATTGTGACAGACGCCGGATACGCGCTATCAGAAACACCGTCCCAAACGGACGCACCTGTGATGGTGATCTTGGACATTGCTCCCTCTCGTAAGTGACTTTTACCCGCTTTCGGTTCGTCGGGCTCAGCCAGAAACAAGGCACTCCCAAATTTAGTCTACCTCATATGCAGACATGAAGTCCAGCCGTGATCAAGAAAAAATTCGGCGATTGTCCTTCAGGAACATCGCGCTCCTTGCAGGCTTTGACGACCGGATCAGGTCCGGTTGGACGGCTGGTGACATCCGCCACACTCGTCATACCAAAGCGCGTTGATCATCACGCATTGGCTCAGTTCCTCGATCCGATTGAGGTCATGCAATCTGGGTCCTTGATCAACGTGTTCCAGGCCTCGCAACAGTTCGCCACGATATCGTCGTAGCTTGCGAAGACGCGGTTTGAGAG
>JACONG010000005.1:9434-84434 GCA_014323865.1 Rhodospirillales bacterium
CATGGTGCTGGGGACGCGCCGAAAGCTTGCGGAAACCCATGGCGCGCAGCTCACGGCCCACTGTGGTGCGACTGATCGTCACGCCAAACGTGCGCTTGACCCACACGGCCAGATCAACCAGGCGCCAACGGACCACGCCATCGCGATCGGGGTCAGCCTCGACGACAGCAGCCAATTGCTGGCGCTGCTCATCCGTCAGGATCGAGGGTTTGCCCGGCGCCTTGCGGGTGCGGAACCCTTCTGGACCGCCAGCATTGAACCGCAGAACCCGGGCGCGGATGACCTGCAGACCAACTCCGCCAGTACGCACCGCATCAGATCGCGATCCGCCATCCAGGATCACCGCGATGGACAACAGCCGCCTCGTCTGATCTGCATCGTCGCTCTGTCGCGCCAAACACACCGACTTGATAACCGAAAAATCACTGCGAAGCCCAATACCCAGCCTCATGAAAAACTTCCTCCGTTCTCCACAATGAGCCACCATGAACAGGCTGGGGGGAATCCTCAACAATGAGGCCGAAAAGGGGCGCCAACAAACGAGATAGTCTCGGTCGATACCCTAGAATTCATGTAGGTATGGAAATGGCCGGGTCACTCCCACTGCCGTGAGCCATCAGGTCAAGGTTGCTCAAGGCGTTTCTTGGCGTCTCTCTGTTCCGTCGTCTGACGCAGGCTCTCAGGCTGACGGCAGCCGACGTGCAGGATGTCGACCCAACGGCCGGGTCGCACTTCACGGTCGAGACCATGGCGATGCAGGCTTCGATCGACGGCCAGGGCGTCGCCCTCATCGGCGACGTCCTGGTCGCCGGCCACCTTGCCACCGGCAGGCTCGTGCGCCCGTTCGACCGCAGTCTCAAACACGCCGCTGAACTTCGCCTACTATCTCCTGACGCCGAGCGACGGCGTCAGGCACCCCAAGATCAAGGCATTCCGGGAGTGGATGCTCGACGAGGCCGCAGCATCGCGCGACAAGGCGTGAAGCCCGGTGCGCCCTACTCGGCCACTTCGCCCTTGAACACCGTGTTCACCAGACGACCCGTCGGGTCGTAGTTGACCTCCTTGCCGCGCACCAAGCTGATCTCGCCTTGGCGCTGAACGTCCTCGGGCACGAAGTCGCCACGGGCGCGGTCTTCAAGGCGATAGTGCCCGTGTTCGTCGGTGCCGCGCAGCAGCATCGCGGTGTCGTTCTCGACGCGGAGCTGGCGCACCGACGGGCGGATCATGTTCGCGTTGAAGCCGATGCGCCGGTCGGCCGAGACGTTCGGCATCGAGGCGTGGAAGGTCAGTCCGTGATGCAACGACATCTGGCCGGGCCACAGGGTGTTGTCGACGGCCCTGGCCTCGTCGATCTCGACATCGAGCGTCTGGCCGCGGGAGAGAATGTTGGTGTCGTCGTCCGTTGCGTGATGCGACAGCTGACCCGTCCGGTGACTCGCCGGAACCATCCTCATGGTCCCACTCTCCGGTGTCGCCGGCGACAGTGCAAACCAGATCGAGACCAGGTCGTTGACGGTGTCGAGACCCCAGTAGGTCAGGTCCTGGTGCCAGGAGATGTGGGTCTTCCGATCGGGCTCCTTGATGATGAAGGCGCCGTCCCAAGCCATGATGTCGGGCCCGATGATATCTTCCACCACATCGAGAATGCGCGAGTCGTGCAGCAACCGGTCGCCGACCTCGGTCACGAGATAGGGCTTCGCCATGAAGTGGACCGAACCGTAGGCGGCCTCGACTCGCTCCAACTCGCTGCGTATCTCCAGCGCCTCGTCCTTCGACATGATGTCGACCGGCGAGAGAAATCCGTCACGCCAATAGCTATCAACCTGCTCCTGGGTGAGGAATTTGGGCATTGTCTGTCTAACTCCAGTAGCTCGCGTTCGAGCTGAGTGATGAGGCTGGGCCATTCCATACCGAAACGGGTATGGCCGTTGGTTGCAAAGATCTTGAGCCCCTTGTTCGATGGTCTTCTGCTGGACCTCGTCGCTGAAGTGGTTGAGCGGCACGCCGCCCTCAAGCCCGTCGACGTGGAAGCGGCAGGCCTTCTCGATCCTGTGCATCCAGACGAAAAGCGCGCCGACCGTGTCACCACAGGTCAGCAGGCTGTGGTTCCCGAGGGTCAGGATCATCTTGTCGCCCAAGCTATTGACCATGCGCTCCTGCTCGGAGCTGTCGAGCACGACGCCCTCGAAGTCGAGACAGGCGGTCCAGCCCAGGATGATCAGCACCTTCTGGTACAACGGCAGAACACCGTCCTTCTGCATGGCGACCGCATTGCCGGCGCGCGTGTGCGTGTGGAGCACGCAATGCACATCCAACTGGGCACGACGAATGCAGGAGTGGATCAGGAAGACCGCCGGGTTGAACGGATCGTCGCTCTCGCCGATCATCTGGCCCTTCTGGTCGACCTCGACCAGCGAGCTGGCCGTGATCTGGTCGAACAGCAGACCGTAGGGGTTGATCAGGAACTGCTCGGCCCCGGGCACGCGGGCCGAAAGGTGAGCGCCCGAGATATCGGACATGCCATAGAGATCAATTGGCTGGTAGCAGGCGGCGAAATCGCAGCGCATCTGCCACTAGGCGTCGGTCATCAATGTCTTCAAGGATACCGGTTGCGCCATACGCCTTCTCCGACGTGATGCAGCGGGAGGAGTCTATCAAGACCGGTCCGAAGAACCCAAGCCGATTGATCGAGATGATTCGCGAATTCTATATGATGCACCGATGGCTCAATCTGGCTTGCCCTGCTTCGCAGCCGATGTGAGTTTACAGGCACTGTCAAACGATTCAGGCTTGCCGGGACGGCAGGAGGCACGGGCCATGGGTGTGGTCGATTCCGATCCCCGTTTCCAGGTTTCATTCATGGACAACCACGGCGCCCAGCTCGACATCACTTGGGCCGATGGCCATCGAAGTACATTTCATGCCGTGTGGCTGCGCCATGCCTGCCAGTGCGAGGACTGCGGCACCTACCTCAGCGCCATCCGTTCCTTGCGCCTGACCGAGATCCCCGACGACATCGAACTGGCCAAGGTCGAAGAACACCACGGCGAGGTCAGGATCGTCTGGTGCGGCGATAGCCACAAGAGCCGGTTCCCCGCGCGCTGGCTGCGCGAACGCTGCAACAGCGAGAGTGAGCGCACGCGGCGGCGCTGGCGCCCTGTACTCTGGAGCAAGGAGATCGAAGCGCGTGTGCCCGAGGCGGACTACGATGCGTGCAAGGCCGACGATGGGGCGCGCCTGGTCATGCTCGAAAAGCTCCGGGACCACGGCTTCGTCCTGGTCCGTAACGTGCCGGACGACCCCTCCGCGACCGAGGACATCGCCGGTCTCGCGGGGCCCCTGCGGATCACCAACTACGGCAGCATCTACGACTTCACCTACAAACCCGACGCCTTGGTCTACGGCGATCTCAACGTCGCGCTCGATCCTCACACCGACGAGCCCTATCGGCAGGCGCCGCCGTCGGTGACCTGCTTCCACTTCATCCGCGCAGCAGCCAAAGGCGGGGAAAACACCATGACGGACGGATTCCGCATCGGTGCGATCCTGCGGGACGAGGACCCCGTCGCCTTCCGCCTGCTCGCCACGCTGCCGCTGACCTTCTATCGCCGACTCGAAGGCCAGAATCGCGACTTCCGCATGCGGGCACCGGTCTTCAGCCTCGACGAAGACGGTGAGATCGCCGGCATCCGCCACATGGACCGTTCCATCGGCCCAGCCGACATGGCCGACGACATGATCCGGCCGTTCTACCGGGCTCTCCGCAGGCTGCAGTCGTTGTTGTTCAATCCGGCGCACCAGGTGCGCGTGCCTGTCGGCAGCGGTGAGGCACTGTTCTTTAACAACCAGCGTGTGCTGCACGGCCGCGCCGC
The DNA here is from genome assembly GCA_014323865.1 of Rhodospirillales bacterium. NCBI lineage: Bacteria > Pseudomonadati > Pseudomonadota > Alphaproteobacteria > Rhodospirillales > Rhodospirillales bacterium. The sequence continues at coordinate 13,307 of JACONG010000005.1, forward strand.
CTTCGCAGCAGACGGCGACCGCTACATGCGCACCTGTCATGTCGAGCTCGACGAATTCAATTCGACCCTGCGTACCCTAGCCGCCCACCAGGACAGCGAAAGCGCCAATCTCAACCTGCCCCACGGTGCCTTGGTCTGACGCCGCAAACAACTTCTATCGGCAGACCGTTTCCGTGGCCAGGGGCACATTTGCGTCGAGTCGGTGCTGAAACTCCCAGCAGTCCCGGCCGCCGGCGCTGCGATAGATGACCGCGCTCGAACCTGCGCCGCCAGTGACATTGTCCATGACCAAGTGGTACCAGCCCTCATCGTCAATGAAGTCGTCGGTGACAAGAGTTCGAAGCGACTCACCTAGCTCGCCCACCCCGAAGGCCGAAGGCGTTCGTGGACGACGGTCACGCAACAGACGGGGCTTGATCTTGAGATCGGGATTGATCCCCGCATGGTTGCAGCCGATCGCGTAGAGCGGCAGATCGGGCAACACGTCGATATCCTTGGAGACGACTGATGACCCTTGACGGTCTACTTGCTCTTATCGGGTTGCAGGTGTCGGCGGTCTCCCGGAGTGGCTAGAACGTTGCGCTCAGCGTGAGCAAGGAAGGTATGATGAACGTTGAACTCTTGATCTTTATCGCAGGAGCGGTAGCATGGGTTGGCGTTGGCATCGGTTTCTCTGTTTGGTCTTCAATCCAAGAAGAGTGCATGAATGAGGAGATGAACTCAGAGAAGACCATGGTCAGTACGATTAAGGACATCTTCAGAGAAAGATGGATGTAGTGAGGTTCTCAAGCTCTCGCACTTGAACGCGGCGGGGCTTGGGTAATATCCTGGATGGGAGCGAGGCAGGGGCGGCGTTCAGGCGAGCGCCGTCCCCGTCTTTCACAAAGGAGGTAAGAAATGAATCTAGCACTGGCCGGGTCGCTGATCGGCCCAATCTCAAACCTGATCGACGATCTGTTTACGAGCGACGAAGAGCGGGCCGCGGCGAAGCAACGCCTACTCGAACTCCAACAGAAAGGCGGGTTTGCCAAGGCGGAGCAGCAGTTGTCTGTCATCCTCGCTGAGGCGCAGTCTCAGGACCCGTGGACTTCTCGCGCTCGCCCTACGCTCTTCTACCTCATGTATTCCGTCATTGCGCTATGCTTCATCGGCGGGGTCGCTGGCATTTGGTAGCCTGAGGACGTAAAGCACGCGGCTGATAATATCAAGAACCTGTTGGAAGCTATACCGGGTGAACTCTGGACCCTCTTTACTGTTTCGTTCCTCGGCTACACAGGAGCAAGGACCTTCGAGAAGCATTCACGTATGAAGCATGGCGGCGGCTAAATCCATGGCAGACATGTTGCTAATTGCCTTCACGTACGTGTTCGGCGTTGTCGTGGTTGTCGCCGCCGTCGGCACTGCTATCTTCGTTTGCTTGGGCGTCTGCGGCCTTATCCGATCAACAGTAGCCAACATGCAAGCGGAAATAGACGCAGAGTCTCTTCTTTTTGTTTGACCTACTCTACGGGCTGCTCAACGGTGTAGAAATTGCCTTCAACATCCGGGATTTCTGTAACAGGGCCGCCGCCTTGCTGGGCCTCTTCCTTTGGTGGGACAGCAAGTCAGGCGCGTCCCGCATATTGCCGCCGCGTGCCTTATCGACGGCTACCTCGCGTAGCATGTTTTCGTCGCCGGCAACACCTAACTCGTTCGCCGACGTTGCAGCCTATCCAATGACAGCCCTGACGGTGCGAGGCTTCCCCGCGGTTGCGGCGCTGCCCAATCTGAAGTGCTGATGCGACGCTGTCGCCGAACCCCCTGCGGTGATCGAGGGGATGTCGTGGTTCCGGGAGAGCGCTCCAACCCTCGACGACGCACCGAAGGTCTGGATCGGCAGGCCCGCCGTCGCAGCCATCAGGGCGTCTTGGAGCTCGGTGGTCCAGACAGCGTCATGCGCTTCACGCGCGCTCCCGAGGCCGTAGAGCGGTGCGTCGTGTGCTTCGTCTCGGTTGCGCCGACATCGACCGATCCAGCGGATCGCCGAAACCGCCGCCACCCTGGGTCCCGATGCGCAGCGCATCGCCCAGCTCCATCTCCAGAACGTCGATCTTTCCGAGGTCTTCTTCCCGGTTCGTGCCGGGATTGAAGGTGGTGTAGCCGGGTGCTCCCATGTGACCGTCGAGCCGACCGAGCGGACCGAAGATATAACGCTCCATGCAGCGCGAGGTGATCGATGTGTAGGGCAATGAGGCCTCGAACTTGATCTCGATGCCTGTGCCACCGCGATACTTGCCGGGACCGCCCGAGTCATCACGCAGGCCATAGTGCCGGATCAGAACCTCGGGCATCTCGTTCTCGAAGATCTCGGGCGGGATGTTCTTGAGGAAGTTCAGGATCACCATGGTACCGTCGACACCGTCGTCGACCGGCCTGCCGCCCACCGACAATCGGCTGAATCACCGAAACCTTGTGTCTGTCGGTCTCGAAGTCGGGCACGGAGACCAGCAGGATCGAGCCCTGCCCTGAGTCCGTGGCGGGCAGTTCCATCGGAACGGCCTGTGCCAGCGCACACCTTGTGACTTGTAGAGTAGCGCGCGGCATAGTCGAGCACCCGGTCGATGGTGGCGTCGTCATACTGGCCGGCCAGCTCGTGCACACGGCGCTCGGCGGTGGCAAGGCCCGTGAGGCATGTCTCCATGTCGCCCCAGTTCTGATCGGGTGTCCGGCAGTTCGCCATGATCATGTCGAGCAGCAGCTTGTTCAGCTCACCCGCGCTGTAGAGCTTCTGCGGCGTGATGCGCAGCCCCTCCTGATAAACCTCGTGGCTTGAGGGCGCGATCAAGCACGGTACACGTCCGCCGATGTCGGAGACATGGATGAAGGTCCAGGACCAGCACAGGAGTTCGCCGTGGACGAAGATCGGTTTCCACAAGTAGACGTCGCTCAGATGCGTCGCCATGTTCTTAGTGGCTTCGGGATCGTGGGAGATGAAGACATCACCTTCGCTGACATCGTCGCCGATCAAGGCCAGCGCACCTTCCATCGGCATGCCGATCATCATCAGCACGCCGTAACGGCGGGACGCGGCAAAAACCTCGCCCTGGCGCGACACCAGGGCGGAACCGTAGTCCTAGGTCTCCTTCACGAACACCGTGTGGGCCGTGCGCGAGACCACCTGGGCCATCTCATCGACGATAGCCTGGAAGCGGTTCGAGAGAATCTGGAGCTGGATCTTGTCCGACATCACACGCGCTCCCCGATCAGGTTGGCGTGGTCGTCCACGGTGACACGGAACGCGGCCGGGATATAAACCGTGGTGTCGTACTGCTCGACCACCATCGGACCTTCGTAGACAGCGCCGCGCTGCCAGACCGTCGCTTCGAGCGTCTCGCCGTGCTCGTGGATCACTCGCGTGCCCTTCGGTCTCTCGGGCGCATCGCCAACATCGGCCACCAAATGCACCTGCGGCTTTGGCGTCACCCCGACGATCTGCAGGCGGGTCACCAGCATGCGCGTGGGCGCGTCCGTATCGGCGTAGCCGTAAACTTGCCCGTAGCGCTTGTGATACCAGTCCTCGACCTTGGTGGTCGTCAGATCGGTCGCGGCGACATCGGGAAACGGCACGTTCACCTCGTAGGACTGGCCGACGTAGCAGAGATCGGCCGAGCGCAGGATCGTGAGAACCCGAGCACCTCGGCGATGCCGTCGGTCGCCGTGTGAGCAACCTCACGGTCGAGCCTCATCTCGCCGCCCAGGAAGCTGTCGGGCGCGACGATGCCCGCGGTGAGATAGGCATCGGTCACGGTGGGCCAGGTGCCGCCACAGCCGTAACAGGCCGGCCCCGGCAGGGTGCCGGCGCTTTCCGGGCGGACCTTCAGAACGCCCTCGGCGTCGGTCCAGGCGATGGAACCGCCGCTCGCGTCCACCGCCGAGACATCGACCGCCGGCATGATCACCGGGAAGTCGCCCAATGTGTTTTCGGCAGCATAGCGCATGCCGCCTTCGAGGATCGAGACGTCGATGCTCGTGCCGCCCATGTCGACCGTGACGATGTTGGGAGCGCCGATCATGTTGGCGACATAGTGTGCGCCGATAACGCACGAGGCCGGTCCGGAGAGCGGGGTTTCCACGGGGCGTTCGGACGCCGAGCCGACGCCCATCACGCCACCGTTCGACTTGGTCGAGAACACCCGGCAGGTCATGCCGAGATCACGCGTGCGATCCTGGAGCGTCGTGAAATAAGCTTTCATGCGCCCGCCGACATAGGCGCTGATCACGCTGATCAGCGAGCGTTCGTACTCGCGCTGCTGCTGCCAGACCTCCGATGAGGTGCAAACGTAGATCCCCGAAAACCCCTCCTCGATCCAGCTCTTCGCGAGGCGTTCGTGCTCGGGGTTCTGGCGGGCATGGAAAAAGCAAGACTGCGAGCGTCTCGATGCCGTCGTCCAGCAGCGCCCGAGCCCGCTCTTCGACGTCCTCGCGGCGAATTGGCGTCTTGATCTGGTTTGACGCCAGCATGCGCTCGTCGACCGGTCGGACATGGCTGCGCGGCACCAGCGAGACCGGCTTGGGTACGAAGAAATCATTGGCCTTGGGCAGGCGCAGGCGGCACAGCTCCAGCGTGTCCCCTACACGAAATGCGACCGGACCTTGGCACGACCGGCAATGCAGTGGCAAACGCACTGTCGCGACATCGCCATTCGCTGATCGTTCATATGGGCTGGTCTGAGCACCGCCGCTTCGCTAGGTTCCGCGCGAATTCTTGGGGGTGACCCATGGCGAAGCACGTGTTCGACCGCGAGGTCGAGTTCATCATCATCGGCGCAGGTTCGGCGGGCTGTACGCTGGCGAACCGGCTTTCGGCCGACAGAGGGAATCGTGTCCTGCTGATCGAAGCGGGCCCGATGGACAACGCGCTCGACAGCTGGAAGATCCATATGCCGACGGCTTTCGCCCACCCGCTGGCCGACGACAAGTACAACTGGTTTTACCACTCGGAACCCGAGCCCTATCTGAACAACCGCGTCATCCATTGCCCGCGCGGCCGGGTGATCGGCGGCTCAAGCTCGATCAACGGCATGGTCTACATCCGTGGCCACGCCTTCGATTACGACAAGTGGGCCCAGCTCGGCTGCCAGGGTTGGTCCTACCGCGAGGTTCTCCCCTACTTCCGCAAGGCGGAGAACCACGACCGGGGCGCGGACGACTACCACGGTGGCGACGGCCCGCTTCACGTCACCTCGGGCCTGGTCGAACGCAACAAGCTCTATGGTGCCTTTATCGAGGCTGCGGTCCAGGCCGGCTACCACCAAAGCCAGGACCTCAACGGCATCCGCCAGGAAGGCATCGGCCGGATGGACCGCACGACCCACAACGGGCGGCGCTGGAGCACGGCCACGGCCTACCTCAAGCCGGTCATGGGTCGCGCCAACCTCTCGGTCGACACCCGCGCCTTCACCAATCGCATCCTGTTCGACGGCACGCAGACAGTCGGCGTGGAGTACGAACACGACGGTCGCACGAAGCGTGTGTGCGCCAGCCGCGAAGTCATCCTGAGTGGAGGTGCGATCAACTCGCCCGCCGTGCTGCAGCTCTCGGGTGTCGGCAACGCCGACGAACTCCAGACGCTCGGCATCGACGTTGTCCACAACCTGCCCGGCGTGGGCGAGAACTTGCAGGACCATCTCGAGGTCTTCGTGCAGCATGAGTGCACGCAGCCGATCAGCCTGCTCAACCACCTCACACCCTTCGGCAAGCTCAAGGTTGGCGTGCGCTGGTTCCTGACAAAAGATGGGCCAGCCGAGACCAATCACATGGACGTCGGCGGTTTCATCCGCAGCCGCCCCAGTATCGAGCATCCCGACATCCAGTACCATTTTCTGCCGATGGCGATGACGTACGACGCCTTCAACATCAACAAGATCCACGGCTACCAGGCCATGGTCGACATGATGCGCCCTCTGAGCCGCGGTTATGTGAAGATCAAAAGCGCCGACCCGCGCAAGCAACCGGAGATCCTCTTCAACTATCTCAAGGAGGACGAGGACGTGCGCTGTCTGCGCGACGGCACGCGCCTGACCCGCGAGATCCTCGCGCAATCCGCCTTCGACCCCTACCGCGGCAAGGAGCTGTGGCCGGGCAAGGAGAACCAGACAGACGAGGAACTCGACGCCTGGATCCGTGAGACCGCCGAGTCGAGCTACCACCCTTCCTGCTCGTGCAAGATGGGGCCGGACCGCGACGTCATGGCGGTGGTCGACCCCGATCTCAAGGTGCACGGTCTGCAGAACCTGCGCGTCGTCGACGCCTCGATCATGCCCAATGTGGTCTCGGGCAACCTCAACGCCCCGACCATCATGATCGCCGAAAAGACCGCCGACAAAATCCTTGGCAATGCGCCTCCCCCACCCTCGGACGCGCCTGTGTGGGTGCACCCGGACTGGGAACACGAGCAGCGTTAGAAGGACGCACCACGCTTCGGAAAGATCGATGAGGAGTTGTTTCTCTACAACTGGAAGCGCGTCCTTCAGATTGTTGAACTCGTGTTTGGTGGAGACGGTGACGATGTGATCGTTAACGTCAACTTCGCAGAAGGCGGGGCCGGCGACGACGAAATCAACAGCGGAGAAGGCTAAGGTGACGACGTTGTCCAAGGAGGAGTGGCAACGACAAGCTCAATGGCGACCAAGACGACGATACGCTGTGACGGGCGAGACCGGCTCAGACGTGTTCCGCTTCTGTGGCAATGGCCCCGGAGAGGATGTGGTCACGGACTTTAGCCTCGCCGAGAACGATGTGATCGATCTTTCAGGCCTTTCCGACATCGATGGCTTCAACGACCTGATGGCCGATCATCTGTCGACCGATGGAACCAGTGTCGTGATCTCGGACGACGGCGGCGACAGCATCATCGTCATCGCAAACCAAACGCACTTCATCGAAGAGGACTTCCTGTTCTGACCACGGCCACTTAGGCGTAAACTGCTACCGGCTCGCCCAGCTGCTCAAGCTCAGGTTCCACCCCGAGTCCCGGCAGCGCCGGTGCTGCAGTCATGCCGCTTTCGTTGCGTGAACCTTGGCCCGGTGCAATGTCATCGACCAGATGGTCGTGGGCGATCCAGCTCGCCAGTCGGTTGGCTTCGGGCGTCGAGTGCGCCAGATGCATGGCGGCGGTGTCGACGAGCACGGTGCCGCCGACGTCTTCGATGTGCATCTGCCAGCCGACGCTGACGCCGAAGTCGCGCACCTGGCGTGCCCGGGTGAGCCCGCCCAGGCGGTTGGGCTTCACCTTTACGCCCTCGCAGGCGCCGGCGCCATGGGCAGCAACATGATCGGTGAAGCCGTGCAAGCATTCGTCCAGCATGATCGGCTGGCGGGTGTTGCGGCGCACGTGGATCGACTGGTCCATCGTCTCGCAGGGCTGCTCGAACCAGCCCGGTGCGATATCAGATACCGCGTTCATCACCTCGATAGCGACACCCGGCGTCCAGGCGCGGTTGCTATCGAAGGTAACGCGTTCGTCGGACGGCAGGCTGTCCATCACGGCGCTGATCCGGGCGATATCACCGGTGATATCGGTGCCGCCAACCTTGCAGGAATGTACGGTGTAGCTCTTCGCGCGGGCATCGGCGATGTATCCCACCATCTCGTCGGGGGTGCCGGTCGAGATCGAGCTGTTGGTCAGGATCACCCCGCTCTCGCGCCCGCCAAGCAGATCGCAGACCGGCAGTCCGGCCGCCTTGCCAAGGATATCCCAGCAGGCGATGTCGATCGGGGACTTCACATAAGGATGGCCCGGCAGGGCGACATCCATGAGACGGTTGAGCACGTCGATCCGGCAGGGATCGGTGCCCAGGATGACCGGCGCCAGCTCCTCAAGTCCAGCACGGACGCCGCGGCCGAAGGCCGGCAGATAGGTCGAGCCCCAGGGACAGCCCTCACCCCAACCGCTGACACCGTTGTCCGTGTCGAGGCGAACGATGGTACTATCGAGCCGCTCGAACTTCAGGCGCCCGCCCGAGAGCCAGTAGGGTTTCGCGAGCGGCAGATCGAGGTGCCACACCGTCAGGCGTGTGACCCTCACGCCGGGACGCCCATGGCCTCGCGATACCAGCCGTAGATCGCGGCAATCGAGTGTTCACTCAGCGCGCCGCCCTTGGGATCAATCACCAGTGGGCCCGGCTCGTAGTAGCCGCTCTCCAGCCCGCGCTGGACCGCCTCCACGATCGAGATGTCTTCGGTCACCGTGGTCTCCAGGTCCTGCTGGGCAAGCTTGTCGATCCGCTCGGAGGTCTCGCCGCCGGGTGTGAACCAGCCGCGTTTCACGGTCACGCTGCTGTGGTCGTTGGCCTGCCAGTGGTAGATGTTGAGTACACTGCCCGGATAGACCTGAAAGGAAATCGTCGGCCAGAGGTACCAGGAGCTGTACTCGGCCGCGTGCGGATTGGGCACGTCGATCGCGTAGGTCATCTTCTCGGTCGCGACCGATTGGGTGACGTGGCGCAGACTGTAGCCGGTCGGCACGATATCGTAGTTGTCGGGATCGATGATGCCGCTGACGAAGGTCGGGTGGCGCAGCTTGCAGTGATAACACTCGCTGTAGTTCTCGACCGACACCTTCCAGTTGCAGGCCTCTTCAACCGGAATGACGGCAACCTGCTTCAGCGCGTCAATCTCCGGCAGGAACTCCCGCATGGCCGCCTCCACACCGGGGTACCAGTCGGCCATCGGTGCGGCATCGGGATCGAGGTTCACGAACACGAAGCTGCAGAACACCTCGGTCTTTACCTCGCGCAAACGAATGCAGTTGCGGTCGAAGCCGGGCACGCGATCCTCGCCCGGCGCGCTTTTCAGGCTGCCGTCGAGATCGTAGCGCCAGCCGTGATAGGGGCAGATGATGAAGGGTCGACTGCCCCGCCCCTCGACCAGCTCGTGCGCCCGGTGGCGGCAGACGTTGTGGAAACACCGAATGCTGCCGGCGCGGTCGCGCACCGCAAACAGATGGGCCTTTCCGACCGAGAACGTGACGTAGTCGCCCGCCTTTGCGAGTTCGCCGGAATGACAGGCGAACTGCCACGTGCGCGCAAAAATCGCGCTTTGCTCAAGCTCGAAGACTCCGGGATCTGTGTACCAGTGCGCATCAAGCGCCATGACGGGAGCGGTGGTGTCGCGCGTGTTTGCCTGAACCGCCATCGTGCCGATCTCCAGACAGGATATGATGGATTCTCATAACTCCGTTTGGGTCAAGAATCACTCGGAATTCCACCCAAAGAACAATCTTGGCGTTACAATGCACTCAATCAAACACACCTGCCGGAGCATGAGGCGATGGCTTGCCACGCAGCGCCATCGCGGCAAACGTGCTGCCGACGCTTTCCTGAAGGCCGCAACGGAGCAGGCCGAGCGCTTGCGTTACCAGCGCACCCTGCAAGTTATCGAACGCGGGATGGCGATGACAGATGATAACGACGGAGACAGCGTGCAGTCGGCGTTGCTCGTACTCTGCCAGAACCTCACCGGCAACCTCGGCACAACCGCCGGACAGCAACAACGGGCTGGCGCGGCTTGAGCGAAGTCGCTAGATCACGCTACCGAGCGCTTCAGCCGATCCAGAGACCTCCGCCATGACCGATACTGCGCCCTTTCCCGCGCTCCGCACCCACGTTCTCGCCGAACATGTCGACCACAACGGCCACATGGGCATCCGGGCCTATACGCGGCTGTTCGACGAGGCGACGACCCCGTTCTACGTCCACCTTGGCATATCACGCGATGCAGTGAAGAATGCCGGCGGCACAATCTTCGCCCTGCAGGACACCGCCTGGTACCGCCGCGAGGTGATGCAGGGCGATCCGCTCCTGATCACAGGCCAGCTGATTGACTTCGACAATAACAAGGTCGTGAGTTTCCTCACCATGCAGCAGATGCGTGACGACTACGTCGCCGCCTGCTTCGAGATCATCGAGGTCTTCATCGACTGGGAAACGCGCAAGCCTGGCGCCTTCCCGGAGACCATCATGACCCGGCTGGCCGAGGTGCAGGCCGAGCAGAGCCATCTCGAGCGCCCGCGGTTCTCGGGCCGGGGCGTCGAACTCAAGCGCAAGTAGCCGGACGCATGGCCGCTGCCCGGCGTACCTTCGACATCGCCGTCATCGGCGGCGGCACACCTACCTCTTACCTCTGCTTCCGCTAGTCCTCCGGCCATGCCGACTTGCCCGGCAGGTGACATGTTCGCGCTGGTCAACAACCGCAGCGACTGGCACACGATGGGCAAGATACTGGGCGGCATTGTGGTCTGCAATCAACAAACCGTTTTCAGAAGGCTTCGTGGCGCTCAATTCGCCCGATCTCGCCGTCGTGCGCCAGTCGACCTAGCTGAAGACGCGGATCGCCGCGAGCCTGCTTGATTTCGGTTACACGCGGCAGTGGTTCTTCGATCGCTTGGTAACACCGGGCATGAATGTTGCCGCCCTGATGGCAGACCGCCCTGCCCTGCGCGACTGGGCGCGTGAACACGCCCCCGGAAGCCGGCATGCCAGCGCCACCTGCCGGATGGGCCGCACCGACGATTCCAAGGCCGCCACCGACCTGGCAGGCCGGGTCATCGGCGTCAACGGCCTCAGCATCGCGGATGCCTCGATCATGGCGTGCGTGGTCAACGCCACAACCTCATCACCATCATGATCGGCGAGAAGATCGCCGACGGTCTGCTGAAGACAACCTGACCTGTGATACCGGGCGACCGAAGGGAGAGCCGGGACCTCGACAGGGCAGCGCCGATCCCTCGAGGTCCCAGCCCTCTGCCCTTCAGTCTACAGCCGGGATGACACCCGGGCAAAGGTCAGCGCTTGGTCTAGTCGTTGTCGTCGAGATTGGCTCCGGCGCCTTTGGCGCGGGACTCGTCGGTCGCTGGTGCGTAGGTCCTGTGCGCCAGCGTCATCAGCGTCGCCCATGCGGTTTCGTCGACCTCCGCCCGTGACAGCCACGGCTCCACCGGCAAGGCATCATGCTGTGCCGTGCAGCGCAGGTTGACGCCGGTATCGGCGTGAAGCGCCGCGCCGCCCGCTTTCATCGCCTCGTGAGAGACAACGACCGTTGCATCCTCCCAAGCGATCACGACACAACCCTCCTCGCGCACCACGAAGGCTGCGACAAGCAGGGGATGACCGACCTCGTCGAACGTCAAAGACTCATCACCCGCCAGGACATCCAGACTGTCACCCAGCAGCGCGCCGACACGCAGGGGACAACGTTGCGCACGATCCCAGTCGCTGCAGCAGCATGTTTCAGCCGCCGTCAGGTGCCCGGCCAGCAGACGTCCACCGTCTTCACCGCGGGCGCAGAGCCAGCGTGCCGCCTTGCCCGCTTCCTCCGCCATGCCCCAGGGGCAACCGATGCCGCGCGCGGCCTTCTTGGCCATGGCATCAAGTTCGTTGAACGACACCTTCACGGCAGCACCGGGTAGGACCAGTCGTCGCGCGGCGCATCGGCAAGTTCATGAGGGAACGGCGCACCACGGTACATGTTGATCCGCACCCATCGATCCGACTTCGGATCGAAATGGCTCGCCCCGAAGAAACTCAGCTTGCAGCGCAGCATGTCAATCGGCAGCAGGTCCGACGCGATCGTGTTGTCGCGAACTTCCGCATAGGGGAAGCGCGCCATGGCCTGCACGCGCCGAACGGCATAGCGGTGTCGCGGATGGGCCAGCAGGAAGTCCGCGACTCTGCACTCGTCCTCCCAGGTGTCGATGGCCTGTCGCAGCGCCGCAACGTCCCGACCCGGCGCCAACGGCTGCTCGTAAGGCTCGATCGGCTCTTCGAAGCGCTCGCCCAGGCGCGGCTCCAACTTTTCCTCGGAGACGTACCAGACGCGCGCCCGGCTTGCCGCCGCGCCCCAGTCGACATCGAGCGCCCAGCCGTAGTGCCGGTCGACCAAGGTGGAGAGCGTTCGCAATGGTTGCCCGCCATCGATACGGAACGCGGTCAGTTCGTCGGCGCTCATGGTGGGGGTGAGATCATCGACTAGATCGCCATAGGGCTCCAGGAGCAGCGAGACCAGCTGTTCCTGCCCCTCGAGCGAGAGACTGGCTTCGGCCCAGAGGTAGAGGCGATCCCAGGGCCGATCCTCGGCGAACGACTGGCCGCGGACATGCTCCGAGAGCTTCGCCAGATCGGCGTAGAGTGCGTCGAGCTTCTCGGCCTGCAGGGGATGCTCGCGCGGCCAAAGATCGGCATTCAGGCAGGCACGCTCCAGCACCGTGCGAAACACGGCAATCTCCAGCTCGGAGGCGCGCTCGACCGATCGGACCCGCGCCAGCGCCGTTTCGCGCGCGGCGATCCAGTTGTTGAGCAACGCCGGGTGCGTGATCAGGAACGGCGCCATGCCGAGGCCCGTCGAGTTGCCGACACCGAAACGGCGGCGCACAGCAGGATCCATCGCCACGGCCGTCTCGGGTGACCTCGTGCGCGCCAAGTGCTCGACCAGGTCGAGCGTGAAGGCACGGATCAGCCAGACCGACAGCATCTCGGCCTGAAACGGCCCGGCGAACTCCGGCCGGGTACAGATCAGCTCGCGGTCGGCCGCACCGAACTTGCCGGAGCCGTAAACTGCCGTCGTGCGCATCAGGTAGCCGACCGCATTGATCCTGTCGGCATCGGGCTGGCGGCCGGCGGCAAGGCTTTCGATGACATGGTCGAACAGGCGCACCGACCGGTTGGCGCGGGAGACGGAGAGCTCACGCTCGCTGTAGCGGCCCGCCTCCTGAATCGGCACGTTGCGCGACAGCCGCTCAATGTCGTCATCAGTCGGCACACCGTCGAACAGTGCAAAGGTTGCGTCCCAGGCTTCGGCGATCACACGATCCGAGCGCAGGTCATCGGGCAGGTCATGGGCGAAAGCGACCAGGCTGTATGCGTTCTCCGGTCCGGCCGCAGTGTAGACGGCGACACCGACACCCTTGTCGTCGATCGCGAAGCGCGGCCGGTTGAAGGTCCAGGCTTCGTCCCGCAGGCGCCGCAGCAGCGTGCGCATGAACGACAGGCGGCACTGGTGGAAACTTCCCATGCGCGCCAGCCGCATGACCTGCTCGGGCGGGCGCAACGCGACATCTTGGGAAAGGGTGGCAATGTCCGTCAAGGAGTTATCCGTTCGATGGCGATCCAAGTCCTACGACCAAGCGAGTCCCCTTACAATGGCCGCACGATTCCCAGCCGAACGCAAGGCTGTCACGCCCCCGAGACGTGCGAACGACCTTCTGAGGGTGTGTTCGTCTAGACCAATTTCGTTGACTGGAGCCCGCCATGTCCCACGCCCCGGATGTCTTCGACGATCCCTTCATGGGCGAGCCGTACCTCCTGACACCCATCCCTCTGACCACCAGTCGTGCGGTCAAGGAAGCCATGCTGAAGGACTGGGGCTCTTGGGATGGTGACTTCCGCGCGGTCACACGTGCGGTCTGCGAGATGCTCGTCGATCTCGCCGGCGGTGCCGACGGCGTGCTCGACTGCGTTCCGATGCAGGGCAGCGGCAGCTTCATGGTCGAGGCTGTGCTGGCGTCATTCGTGCCACACGACGGCAAGGTGCTCGTCTTGGCCAACGGCACCTACGGCCTGCGGATTGCGCAGACAATGGACTGTTTCGGGCCCGCCTAAACGCTGATCGACAAGGGCGACTACCTGCCGCCGCGAGGCGAAGAGGTCGCCGCGGCACTCGCGGCCGGTCCCACGACCAGCCATGTCGTTGCCGTTCATTGCGAGACCAGTTCGGGGATCCTGAACCCGATCGAGGAGATTGCGGAGACCACACATGCCACGGGGCGCAAGCTGCTTGTCGACAGCATGGGCGTCTTCGGCGCCGTCGAACTCGACTACAGACGCATCAGCTACAACCTCCTGAAGGCCAAGGGGTTCATCATCTATTCGGGTAAGCTGACGGTGGTGGAGAGCTTCCGGGTGGGCTGCATCGGCCGCATGGACGAACACGTCATACGCCGTCTCGTGGCGGCCGCAAGGGATGCGCTAACGGAGATGACCGCCTGCGGCCGCACTGGAAGAGCGTGCCAAGCTGGCGACCTGACGTGCTTTTCTTATGGCTCGAAAGTCGTTAGCGCAACGCCTACAAGGTGCCCCCAACCAAGTTCAACAGGATACGACCATGATCCGCGCCGCTACCAAAACCGCCGTTTTCTCGGGTGCCCTTGCCATCGCTCTTGCGTTCGCTCCGCCCCCGGCTTCAGCCTGGACAGCGGTGCCCATGCCGCATTCGCGGCGATCGACTCCGAGGACCTGAGGGGTCGCAATGGGACCCGACAGCTTCCGGAACCTCTCGACCACGACGGCGATCTCTTTCTCGACAACGGCAGCGGTCCGTTCGATACGGCCAACCTGATGTGCACCTCCAGCATCCATAACGACGGTGCGACCGGCGCGATGACCGGCAAGGGCAAATGTGTCATGACCGCCGAGGACGGCACACAGATATACGCCATCTGACACTGCGAGGGCGCGGTGACTTGGGAGGTCACGACCGAGCTTTACTACGTCGTGTCGTCGGTCAGGACAATCGCGTCGTCGGAGGCATGCGATGTCGAGAGAATGACGGCGGCGAGAGCAACAGCGAGACTGCGAAGCATCGTGGCCATACTTCGGAGATAGCGAGGTGACGTGGCGCTGTCATCGTCCGGGCCAGCCATGAAACGACATCGTCAAGCGATGTCAGCCATCCCTCGTAATACGTCACATTGTTCCCGAGACCACCGCTGTGCGGCGCATAGACATCAATGAACACGACCGACTCATCGCCCGGAATCTCGTGGCTCCAACCAACCGGTGAATGAAGTCTTGATGAACTGTCTCACTCATTGAACAAACAGACTAGGACTGTCGTCCTGTTATGTCCGCGCCATGTAGAAATGCTGGTAGAGAGCACGAGACCGGGCGTAGCTGGGAGGCCGCTCACCGTCTGGGCCGCCGACACGGTCCAGGCAGTGTCATCGCTGACGCTCCGCGATCGTCACAGCTTTATGTCTTCATTGGGAAAACATGGTGGGCGCACAAGGACTCGAACCTTGGACCCGCTGATTAAGAGTCAGCTGCTCTACCAACTGAGCTATGCGCCCACGCAAGAATGCAGCGTATAGCAGAGCGGACAAGGGCTGTCGAGGCCTCCACGGGTCGGGTTTTGCGCATGGCCATCATGCGGGCTGACAGGCTTCGCTCGCGGAGTCACAATACAGATCGACAACAGCACGGAGGCCCTGTTCATACGAGCCCTCTTGAGTGGGTTTACCGTTGCAATCATTTCAACCGCGTTCTTGCTGCAGAGCGCACAGGCCCAGCAAACGGTGAAGATCGGCGCCTATCACTTCCCCTACGCGACCAACACGGCCGACGGCATGGGTGGCATGGTGGAATCCGACACAGCAGGGGAAGAACGTGGCCGTCAGGTTCCCCGCCTCATCAGCGGCAGGTCCATGTAACCGTTGCCGGTGACGGCGCTGAGGTCCTCGTCGAGGTCGAGCCAGCGCACAACTGTGTCGACATGCGTGTCGATGACGATCAGGGAGTCATGGAATGCGTCGCGCTTCGTTGCTGATCTCGATCATGTCTGCCCCCTGCTTGTGTTGTTCGGCATGATAAACTCATCGGGAGGACACCAAAGCGCCTGTCAGAACGGCCCTCCGCCGGGCCGGCGCGGAATCGGAATGTCGCGGTGGACATGGGCGCTGGCGAGCATGCCGAAGCCGACCATCAGAGTGAGCATAGCCGTGCCGCCATAGGAGATCAGCGGCAGCGGGACACCGACCACAGGAATCAGCCCCGTCACCATGGCGATGTTGATGAAGACGTAGAGGAAAAAGGTGACGATCACGCCAAGCGAGAGAAGCCTGCCGAACTGACTGCTGCTGCGCAGAGCGACGCCAAAGCCATAGGAGATGATCAGCAGATAAAGTGCAATCAGGAGGAGGGCACCGACCATCCCGAGTTCCTCAGCGAGCATGGTGAAGATGAAGTCGGTCTGCTTCTCGGGCAGGAAGTTGAGGTGGCTCTGGGTGCCTTCGAGGAAACCCTTGCCAAACAATCCACCCGACCCCAAGGCGATCTTGGACTGGGTGATGTGATAACCCGCGCCCAACGGATCGCGTGAGGGTTCGAGGAAGGTCAGCACTCGTTCCTGCTGGTAGGAATGGAGCGTGTTCCAGATGACGGGCAACGACCCCAGGGCGACGATGAGGCCTCCGACGAACCAGCGAATCGCGATACCCGCAAGGAACATCAGCACCACGCCGCCGGCGACGATCATGACGGCTGTACCGAGGTCGGGCTGACGCAGGACAAGTGCGGTCGGCATGGCGATCAAAATCAGCGGCAACAGAAGACTGGTCCACTTGCGCGCCTGCTCAGGCGCCAGACCGTGGAAGTAGCGGGCGAGCACAAGCACCAGCGCGATCTTCATGATCTCCGACGGCTGAAGCTGGAACCGGAGCCCCGGAAGGTTGATCTCAATCCAGCGCTGAGCGCCCATGCCGATCGTACCCTTGAGCTCGACCGCCACCAGCAACAGCAGCGCAAGGCTATAGATCGGATAGGCGAAGCGGTGAAGCTGACGGATATCGACCATGGCGATCGCCAACATGAGCGTAAGGCCCATACAGAAGCGGATCATCTGGGCCATGGCCCAAGGCCTGACGTCACCGCCGGCCGCGGAATAGAGCATGGCGCAGCCAAGTGCCGCGGTGAGCATGAGCAAGGCCACCAGGCCCCAGCTCATGCCGCCGAGCTTCTGGCCCATGGTGAGACCTTCGGGCCCGAAGCGTTCTCCCCAGGCGACCACGATCAGACCTCCCGGAGCGGGTCGACGCCGTCGCCGCCGAGCGGCCAGCGGACCGACTCGCGCCGCTGCGCCTCGCGCATCACGTCGCGCGCAACCGGCGCGGCCGCGGTCGAGCCGCCGCCGCCGTGGTCGATGATGACGGCGCAGGCGTAGCGCGGCGCATGGAGCGGGGCATAGGCGACGAAGAGCGCGTGGTCGCGGTGGTGCCAAGGCACCTCCTCGTCGTCGAGGCCAGCCTCGCGTTCGACCGCCGTGATGCGCCGGACCTGGGCAGTGCCGGTCTTGCCGGCCATCTTCATGCCCTCGTCCTTGATCCGCGCGCGATAGGCCGTGCCGCCGTCTGGGTTGTTCACGACCTCGAACATGCCCTGCCGGATCACCTCGAGATGTTCGGGCACAACCCCCAGAGGTTCGAAGGCCGGCACATCGGGCGCATCGGGCAGGCGCGCAAGGCGCGGCGTTACCTTCACCTGGCCGTTCCCCAGCCGCGCCGTCATGACCGCGAGCTGCAGCGGCGTGCTCAGCATGTAGCCCTGGCCGATGCCGGTGTTGAGCGTCTCGCCGCCCAACCAGGGTTCACCGTAGACCGCCTCCTTCCAGCCGCGCGTCGGAACGAGACCGGGCCGTTCACCGATGAGCTCGACATCGGTCACGGCACCGAAGCCGAACCGTTCGGCCATGGCGGCGGTCTTGTCGATGCCGAGTTGCCTGGCAATCTCGTAGAAGTAGACGTCGCAGGAGTGCTTGAGTGCCTGGACCATGTTCATGTCGCCGTGGCCCCAGCTCCGCCAGCAGTGGAACCGGTGGTTGCCGAGCGTGTAGTGCCCCGGGCACCAGACCTCGTCCCCGGGCGTGACGATGCCCTCCTCCAGCGCCGCCAGCGCGACGACCATCTTGAAGGTCGAACCCGGCGGGTACTGGCCGGCGATCGCCTTGTTGACGAGCGGCGTCCTGGGATCGTTCAGCAGGGCCTGCCATGCCTCGCTGCTGAGGCCGTAGTTGAACGCGTTGGGATCGAAGCCCGGTGACGAAACCAGCGCCAAGATGTCGCCGTTGAGCAGATCCATGACCACGACCGAACCGGCCTGATCCTGCATCTGTCTCGCGGCAAATGCCTGCAGGCCCACGTCGATCGTCAGGCGCAACTCGGAACCCGACACGCCCTCGACACTGGAGATCTCGCGGATGACGCGGCCGTAGGCGTTGACCTCGACGTTCTGTGTCCCGGCCGAACCGCGCAGACTCTGCTCAAAGACCTTCTCCACGCCGTTCTTTCCGGTGCGGAACCCGGGTAGTTCGAGCAGCGGATCCCCGTCGAGTTCCGTTTCCGAAACAGCGCTGACATATCCCGTCACATGCGTCGCCAGCTCACCATAGGGATAGAATCGGCTCTGGCGCGATTCGATCAGAACACCGGGGAGTTCCGGAAGGTTCACCTCAATCTTGGCGACCTCACTCCAGGAGATATCTTCACGCACGGTCACCGGCACGAACGCGCTGCGCTGCGCGGTTTCCTTCAGGACCCACCGTATCTCGTGATCGTCGAGATCGATCAGCTGACCTATGCGTTCGAGCGTGTCTTCGACGCTATCGGTCTGCTCAGACACCAGAACGAGCTGATAGGTCTGTCGGTTGATCGCCAGCCCCTGGCCGAAGCGATCGACGATCAGACCGCGCAGAGGCGGCAGAAGACGCAGGTTGATCCGGTTGTCGTCGGACTGGATCTGGTACTCCGGCGCCTTGACGACCTGCAGGTAGTAGAGATTGGCCGCAAGGCCCGAGACCAGCACAAGCTGGCCTCCGGCGAGCATGAGCGCGCGGCGTGTGAACTGCTTGCGCTGGTCGATATCCTGGCGCATGTCAGCTTCGTCCGATCGCAGGCAGGCGTGGCATGGGCAGAAGGATCTGGCAGCGTGTCAGGAGCCACGCCGTCGGCGGGAAGAGCACCACGGTCATCAGCGCCTGCACGAGCACCCGCAGGATATCGAGACCTTGAAAGAGGTAGATCGAGGCGATCAGCCATCCGAGCAGCGCCGCAGGCAGCATAACGAGCGCAAAGCCGGACCACAAGACGTGAAACGGCTTGCCTATGAAGAAGCGGCGCTGCGCCAGAACGATGCGCCGGACCACAATCAGCACGAGCGACGTCATGCCCAGCGGCGTCCCCGTGACAACATCAGTCACAAGACCGATGGCGAAGGCCGCACCGTAGGTCATGAGATCGGGTCGGTAGATCGTCCAGAAGAACACGGCCACGACGCCAAGCTGGGGGACGACCTCACCGATGTGACCGAAATAAAGCGGTGTGGCTGTTGCCAGAACCAGAAGAATCCCGGTGAATGGCGGTGCCAGCGCCACGACGCCCTGACGCAGCTTGCGAATCCAGCCGTCCATTACCATAGCTGTCCCGTCGCCCCGGCCTCCCGCGTCGACGGCAGCAGACCGGGCAGAGCGTAGTCGAGCACACGAACATGCTCGATCCGTGCGGCATCAACGAAAGGCGTGACATGCCAGACGCCATCCTCGTTCGCCGTGACCACCCCGACCGCGAGACCCGGCGGCAGCATGCCGCCCTCGCCCGAGGTCATCAAGCGGTCGCCGATCATGATGTCGGCGCCATCGGCCACGAACATGAGCGAGAGCGTGTCGGAGTTGTCACCGGCGGCGATGGCCGGCGAGCGGTTGGATCCCAGCACGACCGGGACGCGGCTGTTGAGGTCGGTCAGCAGCAGCACGCGGGCGCTGCGTGTGCCGACCTCGACGATGCGCCCCAGCATGCCGTGTGACGTGACCACGGCCTGGCCGACATCAAGACCGGCGACCGAACCGGCGTTGATCAGGGCGGTCCGCACGAAGGTGCCGCTCGACATGCCGATGATTCGAGCTGTGACGAAAGCGTCACGCGGCTCGGCGACGACCGACAGGAGGTCGCGGTATTGGTCGTTTTCGGCCTCAAGCTGACGCGCGACCGCCTGCCAGTGGAGCAGGCGTTCGTTTTCGGCGCGCAGCCGGGCGTTCTCGTCATAAACCTCGAAGAAGTGGTCAACCCGGGCGACCACGGAGTCGACCGTAGCCATCGGTTTCGAGACGATCTCGATCACCGGTGCCAAGACGTCGACGGCTTGGGTGCGGAGCATGCTGACCGCAGGATGATCGATCCGGCTCAGCACCATCAAACCGATCGCGATGCCGACGAAAAGCGGGAAGGCAAAGCGCTGGATCACGCCGCCGAGCGAGAGAGCGGTCTTCAGCATCGTCCGTCAGCCACCCGCGCCCCTCCTTCGCGATCGTTAGTCGGATTGGCTGTAGAGAATGTGCTTCAGGGTCTTGCGATCCTCAAGCACACGTCCGGTGCCCAACGCCACACAGCTGAGGGGTTCGTCGCCGATCGAGACCGGCAGGCCCGTGGCGTTGCGCAACACGTTGTCGAGGTTGCCCAGCAGGGCACCGCCGCCGGTGAGGACGATACCCTTGTCGACAATGTCGGCGGCCAGCTCCGGCGGTGTCTGCTCAAGCGCGGTCTTGACTGCCTCGATGATCTGGCCGACCGGCTCGGCGAGGCTCTCGGCGATCTGGCGCTGACTGATGACAAGCTCCTTGGGCACGCCGTTCATCAGATCGCGTCCCTTGATCTCCAACGTCGGCCCCTCGCCGTCTTCGGGCGAACTGGCGGAGCCGACGGACTTCTTGATGCGTTCGGCCGAGCTTTCGCCGATCAGCAGGTTGTAGGTGTTGCGGATGTAGCGAATGATTGCCTCATCCATCTTGTCACCGCCGACGCGGATCGATCGGGAGTAGACGATGCCGCCGAGCGACAGCACCGCGACCTCGGTGGTGCCGCCACCGATGTCGACGACCATCGAGCCCGTCGGCTCGGTCACCGGCAGGCTGGCACCGATCGCCGCCGCCATGGGTTCTTCGATCAGACCCACCTTGCGGGCACCGGCATGAAGCGCGGCATCCTCGATCGCGCGCCGCTCGACCGCTGTCGAACCGGACGGCACACAGACGATGACTTCGGGCCGGGCAAAGCTCGAACGGTTGTGCACCTTGCGGATGAAGTGCTTGATCATCTCTTCGGCGATGTCGAAGTCCGCGATCACGCCGTCACGCAGCGGTCGAATGGCTTCGATGTGGCCCGGCGTGCGGCCGACCATCTGCTTGGCTTCCTCGCCGACCGCCAGCACCTGTGTCTTGCCCCGGCGGTTGTCGATGGCGACCACCGAGGGTTCGTTCAGCACGATCCCGCGCGCCTGCACGTAGACCAGGGTGTTCGCAGTGCCCAAGTCGATCGCCATGTCGGATGAGAAGAAACGGGACAGCATGGTGGTTCTGACTCTCTCCCCAAACCGGGATCAGAACGATCCCGCCGAATCTCAAATATGCGCACCACGGCCGCAGCGCCGGACACGCTTTACGCGAAGGCCACACCCATCCACTCAATCGGACGAGCAACTCCGTGTTTTACAAGCTTTTTCCGAGGCCTGAGCCTGAGACGTCATACCATGAATGCGCAAGGCCCACGACCGGAAAAGAGCCGGCACACCCGATTCGGGCATGTCGGAGTCAAAATAGGACGTGAAAGCGGCGCAACCAAGGCACCGTTCCGTTTTGAAACGTCAGTTCCTGGCCTTGTCGACCAGCCGGTTCTGCGCAATCCACGGCATCATGCCACGCAAACGCTCGCCGACCTCTTCGATCGGATGCTCTGCGGCGCGGCGACGCGTCGCCTTGAAGCTGGTCTGGCCGACCTCGTTTTCGAGCATCCAGTCGCGGGCGAACTTGCCGGACTGAATCTCCTCCAGAATCTTCTTCATCTCGGCCTTGGCCTCGTCGCCGACAACGCGGGGACCGCGGGTGTAGCCGCCGTACTCGGCCGTGTTGGAGATCGAGTAGCACATGTTGGCGATGCCGCCCTCGTAGATCAGGTCGACGATCAGCTTCACCTCGTGAAGGGTCTCGAAGTAGGCCATCTCCGGCGCGTAGCCGGCTTCGACCAGGGTCTCGTAACCCGCCATGATGAGCGAGGTCAGGCCACCGCAGAGCACGACCTGCTCGCCGAAGAGGTCGGTCTCGCACTCCTCGCGGAAGGTCGTCTCGATAACGCCGGCACGGCCACCTCCGATGGCGCAGGCGTAGGAAAGGCCAATCTCGTGTGACTGGCCGCTGGGATCCTGGTCGATCGCGAGCAGGCAGGGCACGCCCGCACCGCGTGCGAACTCGCTGCGCACCGTGTGGCCGGGGCCCTTGGGCGCGACCATGATGACGTTGAGGTCGGGGCGCGCCTCGATCAGGTTGAAGTGGATGTTGAGGCCGTGGGCGAAGGCGAGCGTGGCACCTTCCTTCAGGTTCGGGCCAAGGTCCTCGTTGTAGAGTTTGCGCTGGCCTTCATCGGGCGTGACGACCATGACAAAGTCGGCCCAGGCGGCAGCCTCGGCGGGCGTCATGACCTTGAGCCCCTCACCTTCGGCCTTGGGCGCGCTCGACGAACCCGGACGCAGGCCGATGGCGACGTTGGTTACGCCGCTGTCGCGCATGTTGAGCGCGTGGGCATGGCCCTGGCTGCCGTAGCCGATGACGGCGACGTTCTTGGACTTGATGAGGTTGAGATCGGCGTCGCGATCGTAATAGACGCGCATGGTTCGAGTCCCCGCTTCCTGAGAGTTAGATGGCGTCGGGGCCGCGCGAGATCGCGACCACGCCGGTTCGTGACACGTCGACCAGGCCCAGCGGGCGCATCAGATCGACAAAGGCGGAAATCTTCTCGATCGAGCCGGTGATCTCGAAGACGAAGGAGTTGATCGTGCTGTCGACCGCACGCGCCCGGAATATATCGGCGATGCGCAGCGCCTCGACGCGTTTCTCACCGCTGCTGGCAACCTTCACAAGGGCGAGCTCTCGCTCGACATGGGCGCCCTCGGCGGTGAGATCACTGACGCGATGAACCGGGACCAGACGCTGAAGCTGCGCCTTGATCTGTTCGATAATCATCTCGGTGCCGCTGGTGACGATGGTGATACGCGAGAGATGCGCAGCCTCATCGACCTCGCTGACCGTCAGGGAATCGATGTTGTAGCCGCGTCCGGAAAACAGGCCGACGACGCGGGCAAGCACGCCCGGCTCGTTGTCGACCAACACAGCAATGGTGGCTTTACGTGTGTCGTTGGGTTTCACGGATCTGTTCCGGGATGAGGTGGCCTGAACGCGGCCGGATGGGCAAAGGGTGAAGCGGCGGGTCCCGGCCTATATCAGGACCATGCCCTCATCCTTGTGCGCCGCGTCGAGTTCCACCCCGTCGTCAGGGCTCATCATGATCTGATTATGCGCCGCGCCCGCGGGAATCATCGGGTAGACGTTCTCGTTGGGATCGACACAGATGTCAGCGATGACCGCCCTGGGTGTGGCGATCATCTCGTCGATGACATCATCCAGTTCGTCGGGATTGCTGGCGCGCAGGCCAACGGCACCGAAGGACTCGGCGAGCTTCACGAAATCGGGCAGCGAATCCATGTAGCTTTCCGAGTAGCGCCCGCTGAAGAAGAACTCTTGCCACTGGCGCACCATGCCCATCCACTGGTTGTTGAGGATGAACACCTTCACCGGCAGGCGGTACTGCGCCAGCGTCGACATCTCCTGAATGTTCATCAGGATCGAGGCCTCACCGGCGACGTCGATGACCAGCGCATCGGGATGGGCGATCTGCACGCCCATGGCGGCCGGCAGGCCGTAACCCATGGTGCCCAGACCACCGGAGGTCATCCAGCGGTTCGGCTTCTCGAAACCGATGAACTGGGCGGCCCACATCTGGTGCTGACCGACCTCGGTGGTCACGAACGCGTCGTCCCTGTCCTGCAGACGCGCATTCAGGCGTTCCAGTGCCTGCTGCGGCTTGATGACGCCGTCGGCGGGCTTGTAGGTGAACGACTTGGGCTTGCGCCAGGCGTCGATCTGATCCCACCAGGCCGCCAGCGCCTTGCCGTCGGGTTTGGCCTGACGCGACTTCCAGATCTTGCTGAGGTCCTCGAGCACATAGGCGCAGTCGCCGATGATCGGCACGTCGACCGGAATGTTCTTGTTGATTGACGAGGCATCAATGTCGATGTGGATCTTCTTCGAGTCCGGCGAGAAGGCATTGACCCGGCCGGTCACACGGTCGTCGAACCGGGCGCCGACGCACAGCATGACATCACAGTCGTGCATGCACATGTTCGCTTCGCGCGACCCATGCATGCCGACCATGCCGATGAAGTTCTTGTGCGACGACGACAGCGCGCCCAATCCCATCAGCGTCAGCGTGGTCGGATAACCGGTCGTGTCGACCAGATTGGTCAGCAGCTGCGAGGCCGAAGGACCGGCGTTGATCACGCCGCCACCGGCATAGATCAGCGGGCGCTTGGCGTTGGCGAGGAGTTCGACCGCTTCCTCGATCTTGCCGAGGTCGCCCTTGACCTGCGGATTGTAGCTGCGGTGCTGCACCTGCGCCGGCGGAAGATAGTCGCCGAGCGAGGTCATCACATCCTTCGGCAGATCGACCACCACGGGCCCCGGACGGCCGCTGCGGGCGACATGCAAGGCCTCGTGGATCACGCGGGCCAGATCGTCGACATGCTTCACGAGGTAGTTGTGCTTCGTGCACGGCCGGGTGATGCCGACCGTGTCGGCCTCCTGAAAGGCGTCGTTGCCGATCAGATGGGTCGGCACCTGGCCGGTCAGGCAGACCACAGGAATCGAATCCATCAGCGCGTCGGCCAGGCCGGTCACGCAGTTGGTCGCACCGGGGCCCGATGTCACCAGCACCACGCCGACCTTGCCGGTCGAGCGTGCGTAGCCTTCAGCGGCATGCACCGCGCCGCCTTCCTGGCGCACCAGGATGTGGCGCAGGTGGTTATGCTGGAAGATCGCGTCGTAGATCGGCAGTACCGCACCGCCGGGATACCCGAATACGACGTCAACGCCCTGATCGGTCAGAGCTTTGACGAGGATTTCGGAGCCGGTCATACGGTCCTGCGCCACAGTTTCGTCCTCCAGCAGGGAGCCGGCCTGGAGGCCACCTGCATAGGGTTTGATCTCAACTGATTGTCCGCGACGACCGAGCGCCTGCCTCAGGCGTGACACAGGCACGGAGCGCAAAGCACTCCGCGTCTTCGCGAAAGCTGGAACCTAGGCCGGAGTCCCCTGGGCGGTCAACAGAAACTGCGCCGCGCTCTCAACCGCCGATTCCGCCGCCTTGTCATGGCCGAAACCCTCGATCCGCAGGGCCTCGGCAGCCTGATGGCGAAACCAGGTCGACTGCCGCTTGGCATAGCGCCGTGTACCTGTCTTTGCACGTTCCGCGGCCTCCTCAAGCGAGAGATGCCCGTCGAGATGAGCCATCAGGTGCGGCACGCCCAAGGCCCGCATCGCCGGCAGCGAGGAATCAAGCCCTCGTGCGGTGAGCTGGCGGACCTCATCGAGCGCGCCTGCGGCGAGCATGGCGTCGAACCGCGACTCGCAAGATCGGTAGAGCGCATCGCGCGCCGGCGCGACCACGAGATAGAGCAAAGGACCAGGCCAGGCGCCGGTCCGGGGCCGCTTCCGCCATTCCGAGAGCGGAACCCCCGTCAGCTCAAGGACTTCGAGGGCACGCTGGATCCGCTGACTGTCGCCGGGCGGCAGCTGGGCGGCCAGGTCGGGATCACAGGCCACAAGCTCGGCGTGGAGCACCTCGGATCCCTCGGCGGCAAGGCGTACCGACAGTCTCTGGCGCAGGTCAGGGGGCGTTTCGGGGATGGGAGACAGCCCCTTGCGAAAGGCTTCGAGATAGAGCCCGGTGCCACCGACCAGGATCGGGACCCTGCCCACCTGCACAGCCTGATCCGCCGCGTCATGGGCAAGACCGTGCCAGAGACCGACCGAACAGCGCTCGGCGGCATCAATCGCCCCGTAGAGACGATGCGGCAGGGCCGCCTCGTCCTGGGGCGACGGCCGTGCGGTCAGCACACGCAGATCGGCGTAGACCTGCATGCTGTCGGCGTTGATCAGAATGCCGCTCACCGCCCTGGCAAGCCGCATGGCGAGGCCCGATTTGCCCGAAGCCGTCGGTCCGCCGAGCAGAATCACGGGCCCGCTTGTGACTGTCATGGCGACCTCCTACCGTCGCGCAATGGCATGGGTCCCGCACTGATCGCCGTCGAATGCATCGACGTTCTGGCTGCCCGCGCGGGAATCGGGGACACAATCGCCGACATCACGGCGCGCACCATACGGGGCGAGCTGGAGTTCGGCCAATCCCCGCGCGAGCAGGTGCGATTGCTCGAAGGCGCGTCCGAAGCGCTCCCGGAGGCGGCCTTCTGACCGGCACCCTCACAGAACCCGTCCTCGACTGCGACGCCAAACGCCGGATCATTCATGCGAGGCTGGGCCCATGAGCACCGACTCTCACCGGCAGAAACGCTGGCCGTCGGCAATGGTGCCAACGATATCGCGATGATCGAAGCAACCGGTCTGGTCGTGGGCTATCATCCGGTGCCGGCCGTCGCCGAGGTGGCGGACGCGGTGACCCGCCACAACGACCTGACGGCGTTGCCCTACGCCCAAGGATACCGGCGCGACACGTTCGTCGAGGTCTGGAGCGGATCGCACTCAGTTGGAACCGCTCTGCATCCTTGAAGACTCAGGTGTCATCCCGGACTGGGCCGGAACGACACCCGCCTCGCTGATTGTTACTCGTCATCGAGCTGGATGGCGAGGAACTGCGGATTTCCGTCACGATCGATGCGGATGACGATGGATCGGGAATCACGCTCACGGGCCGCATCGATCAGGTCGCTGACCTGCTGAACGGTCTCGACCTGCACCTTGCCGACCTCGAGCACCATGTCGCCCGGCTGGATACCGGCACGCGCCGCCGGACTGCCGGATTGCACTTCGGTGACAATGAGACCAGGCTTGTTGGGCGAGCGGCCCAGCTGCTGCGCGATTTCCGGTGTGACCGGACGGATTGTCATACCCAGCATTTCGTTGCTGACGGGCTTGCGCGTGTCGTCTTCCTCGCTGCCGAGACCCGAGACGAGCTGTTCTTCAAACGCCTCGAGCTCTCCCAGCACGACCGAGAAGGTCATTTCCTCGCCGTTGCGAATGGCGATCACCTCGACCTCGCGGCCGACGTCAGTCTCGGCAACGGCCCGCGGCAGCTCGCGCATCTCGGTGATCGGCGTGCCGTTGAAGTTCGTGATCACGTCGCCGGCCTCCAGTCCGGCGTTCTCGGCCGGGCCGTCGGGCGTCAGGCTGGCGACCAGGGCGCCCTCGGAGTTGGGTAGGCCGAATGCCTCGGCGATATCGGGCGTGATCGACTGGATGCGGACGCCGAGCCAGCCGCGCTTCGTGCGGCCGAACTCCAGAAGCTGATCGACGACACGTTCCACGATGCTGGATGGCACGGCGAAGCCGATGCCGACCGAGCCACCCGAGGGCGAATAGATCGCCGTGTTCACGCCGATCACGTTGCCGTCCATGCTGAACAGCGGGCCGCCGGAGTTGCCGCGGTTGATCGGGGCATCGGTCTGCAGGAACTCGTCATAGGGGCCGGAATTGATGTCGCGCTGGCGCGCCGAGATGATACCGGCAGTCACAGAGTTGCCGAAACCGAACGGGTTGCCGATCGCGAGCGCCCAGTCGCCGATCCGCACAGCATCGGAATCGCCGAAGCTGACATAGGGCAGCGGCACATCCGCCTCGACCTTGAGCAGCGCGATGTCTGTCTTGGGGTCGGTTCCCACAACGGTCGCTTCGTACTCGGCGGCGTCATTGAGACGGACAAAGATTCGGTCGGCCTCCTCGATGACGTGGACGTTGGTGACGACGTAACCCTCGGAACCGATGATGAAACCCGAGCCCAGGGAGACAGGCAGGCTATCTTGGGGAATCCCATAGCCGTGGCGATCGAAGAACTCCTGGAAGAACTCCTCGAACGGCGTGCCCCTGGGAATGCCCGGAAGCTGCTGGCTGTCCTCGACATAGGTCTCTGTCGATATCGAGACCACGGCCGGCATCAGCTTTTCAGCCAGATCGGCGAAGCTCTCCGGGGCCTGACGTGCATCGACCGGCGCGGAGAGCAACGCGACCGGAAGCACAAGAAGGGCAAGGAAAACACCGAAGAAGCGTCGTGTCATCGCGTTATCGTCCGTTACGTTCTCAAGGGTTCCAACTTCGTGGCCGATCCGTCGCAGGTTCAGCCACGGACCATCCATACAAACAGCACAGCAACCAGCGCCAAGCCGAGCCCAGCGACCCGGAGCGTCGACGACGGCTGCGCGAGCACATGCACCATGGACCGTTTCATCGTCTGAGGAAACAGAGCATAGGCCGCACCTTCGATAAACAATGCGAGACCGGGCGCCATCAACCAGACATCCATGACACGCGCTTACCGGCCGGGGCCTATGCCTGGATTACTGGCTTACCCCGACACCGGGAATCTGAAGCCCTTCGAAGGTGTTGAGGTACTGCAGAAAGTCGTTGTCTGGCGACAGGACGAGTGTCGTGTCGTTCGCGTTCAGCGACTCCCGGTAGGCCTGCATGGTCCGGTAGAAGGTGAAGAACTCGACATCCTGGCCGAATGCATGAGCAAAGATGCGGACAGCCTCACCATCGCCCTCACCACGCAGGATCTCGGACTGCCGGCGCGCCTCGGAGATCAGGACGGTACGGGTACGGTCGGCCTCCGCGCGAATGCGCAGCGCCTGCTCCTCGCCCTCGGCGCGAATTTCCGCAGCTTCACGCTCACGTTCGGTCTGCATCCGGCGATAAATCGCCTCGCTGTTCTCGGTCGGAAGGTCCGTACGCTTGATCCGGACATCGACGATCTCGACACCGAACTGCGCGCTCGCGGTCTCGAGGCCATCCCGGATCTGGCTCATCAGGGACTGACGTTCACCGGAGACGACATCGACAAGCGGCACACGTCCGATGTTCTCACGCAGCGTGGCAGTGAGGGCCTGCTGGATCAGCGGCTCGAAGTTCTGAACGTTCTGTGCAGCGTTCTTGAACCGCAGGGCATCGGTGATCCTGTAGAGGGCGAAGGCATCCACGACGAGACGCTTCTGGTCGGACGCGGTCACCTGCTCGGGCTGTCCGTCGATCTGAAGCACACGGTTCTCGTAGTAGATCACCTCGTCCACGAAGGTCGGCAGCTTGAAGTTCAGGCCCGGTTCGGTGATGGTGCGTTCCCACTTGCCGAAGCGAAGCACCAGGGCCTGCTCGTACTGGGCGACGGTGAAGACGCAGGTTGACCCGACGATCAGAACGATCGCGGAAACCACAGCAATGAGGACAATCTTGATGTTCATCGTTGGCCCCTCTTACTGCTGATCGGCCGAACGGCGCAGCTGATCGAGCGGCAGATAGGGCACGACGCCCTGCCCGTCCGACGCACCGTTGTCGATGACGATCTTTTCCATGTCGCGCAGAACGGTCTCCATCGTTTCGAGATAGATGCGCCGCTCGGTCACATCCTTGGCCAACACGTACTCGTTGTAGACCGACAGGAAGCGCGCAGCAGCACCCTCGGCATCATTGATGACCTGTTCCTTGTAGGCTTCGGCCTCCTGGATCATGCGCTGCGACTCACCGCGGGCGACCGGCACGATCTGGTTCTGATAGGCTTGGGCCTCGTTGATCGAACGCTCCTGATCGGCGCGCGCGGCCTGAACGTCGCGGAACGCGTCGATCACCGCCGCAGGCGGGTCCACGCTCTGCAGCTCGACCTGCGTGATCAGCACGCCGGCACCCCGGCCCATTTCATCGTTGCCACCATAAGAATCGAGCATTTCCTGCATCAAGGTCAAGGTCTCCTGTTCGACCTGGGCGCGGCCTTCGGCGAGTGCGGTGGCCAGAGCGGTTCGGCCAATCACCTGACGCATGGCGCTCTCGCTGACGTTCCTGGTGGTCTCGATCGGATCGGTCACGTTGAACAGGAACTGTCCGGCGTCCTTGATTTTCCACTTCACGACGAACTTCACATCGATGATGTTCTCATCGCCGGTGAGCATCAGGCTTTCGTTCGCCGTGTTGCCGACGGTGAACTGCTGAATCTCCGTGACGGCCGGCGTGTAGACTTGACCGATCGGCCCAGGCCAGTTGTAGTTGAGACCTTCTTCAGTCGTTGCAACCCACTTGCCGAAGACCAGTTCGACGCCCTGCTGGTTGGTGTCGACGCGGTAGACACCGCTGACGAGCCAGACGACCAGAAGCACGAGTACCGCGATCGCGATGCCTTTGCCGCCGCCGAAGCTGCCGGGAACGAACCGGCGGCCACGGTCCTGCATCTTGCGGATCAGGTCTTCGAGATCAGGGGGCTGTCCGCCGCCACCGCCGCCGCCGGAGGGGCCACGTCCCCAGGGTCCGCCGTCGTTGCCGCCGGGCCCCCAGCCGCCACCTTGATTGTTCCAGGGCATCGTCTATTGCCTCGCTCAAGCCATGATGCACGCCGGTTTCAGCGCGTTTGGGCCTTAAGTATGGGTTGCTGCCAAGAGATCAAGGCTTATATGACAGCCTATGCGTGCCCGCAACGCGGTCCCGGGTGCTTCCATGGGCCGCAACGTCATGACTTACGCGCTCAAGGAGATAACGGATGGCCAGGGTCACCGCGGATGAAGTGCGGGATGCGCTCGATGTGGTGATCGAGCCTTCGAGTGGCCAATCCGTGCTGGCGCTCGACATGGTCAAGGGCCTCGTCGTGAAGGACGGCAACGTCTGCTTTGCGCTGGAGGTGCCCGCCGATCGGGGTCAGGTCATGGAACCGCTCCGGCAGAAGGCGGAGGACGCCGTGAGGGCACTCTCAGGCGTGCTCTCTGTGACGGCCGTGATGACGGCTCACAAACCCGTCGGATCGGACGCGCCTGCCGCATCGCCACAGCCCGCAGCAAACCAGGGCGAAAAGCCCGGCGTCGACCGCATTCCCGGGGTCGGTGCCATCGTGGCGGTCGCCAGCGGCAAGGGCGGTGTGGGCAAGTCGACGACGTCGGCCAACCTCGCGCTGGCGCTGGCCAGCCTCGGCCAGAAGGTCGCGCTGCTCGATGCCGACATCTACGGCCCCTCCGCACCGCGCCTGCTGGCGCTGGAGGGCAAGCCCGAGACCGACGGCAACATGCTGTGGCCAAAGCAGGCCTATGGCATCAAGGCCATGTCGATCGGGCTGCTGATCGACGAGGACCAGCCCATGGTCTGGCGCGGTCCGATGGTGCAGAGCGCCCTGGAGCAGATGCTGCGCAAGGTGGAATGGGGCGAGGTCGATGTGATGATCATCGACATGCCGCCGGGCACCGGTGACGCTCAGCTCACGCTGACCCAGCGTGCGCCGCTGGCCGGCGCGGTGATCGTCTCGACACCCCAGGACCTCTCCCTGATCGACGCGCGCAAGGGCCTCAATATGTTCAGGAAGGTCGACGTGCCGATCCTCGGCATCATCGAGAACATGAGCTACTTCGTCTGCCCCAACTGCGGCCACCGGACCGAGGTCTTCGCCCACGGCGGTGCTCGCGAGGAGGCCGAGAAGCTCGGCGTGCCCTTCCTGGGCGAAATCCCGCTCGACATCCGGATCAGGGAAACGTCGGACGGCGGCCACCCGATCGTCGCGGCCGAGCCCGACGGCGCGTTCTCGGAATCCTACCGCCAGATCGCCCGGGCCGTGCTCGACAGCATTGCCGGCAACCAGCGTCAGGCGCCCAGGATCGTCATTCAGTAACGCAGTAACGCGGCACTCCATAGCGCGGCACTCAGGGATCAGGGCACCGGGTCGTGCTCGATATCGGACTGATCGTTGGTGTCGATCCGGATGACGGCCCCTCTCAGGTCGGCTGTCACCGAGGGTTCACCGGTCACGTCGAGGCTGCGGTTCGCGGGGCATTCCGGAAAGGAGTGCACCATCTGGATGCCATGGCTGTCATGGCCGGCGCGGTTGGCTTCGAGCAGCATGGCGGCCATCGCATCGGCCCTCTCGCCCGAGGCGCCCGCTGCCCGGAAGACCAGTGCCATGGAGCGCCGCAGGTCGGTCATTCCGCCAGTGTCGCTTGCAGTTCGGCCCAGACCCGCTTGGAGAGCCCACTGGTTTCTTGTGTGACGGCTTCGCCCTTCAGCAGACGCCGCAGAACCGCCAGCTGACCGGCCGTCAGCACGGCACCACCCAGCCGGTTCTCGACAAAGGCCTCGTAGGCCAGCGGCACCCAGGCTTTCACGGTCTCAAGCATCGCCTCGGCATAGACCCGAATCTCGTACTGCGCATGGGGATCGATGCGCAGCGCAAGAAAGTGGAAGAGATTGTGGAGATCGATCTTCCAGTACCACTGGGTATAGAGGTTGAGTGGCAGGTTCATGCGCGCCAGTTCGCGGGCCAGCCCCTGACGGTCCGGATCGGCATCGTCGCCCTCGTTCAGCATGGTTTCGTAATGGCCGTAGGTCTGTTCGGCGTCGCGCCTGAGCGTGTCGAGCACCCACTGCGCCTCATCGCCCTGGAGCACATCGCCGCGACCCTGCCGGTTGCTGACCGACTGCGCGGCAAGCTGATCGGGAGCGGGAATGTAGAACTCCCGATCGAGGATCGAATAGCGCGCCGAATACTCGTTCACGTTCGCGGTACGGTGGCGGATCCACTGGCGCGCGACGAAGACCGGCAGCTTCACGTGGTACTTGATCTCGCACATCTCGAACGGCGTGGAGTGCCGGTGACGCATCAGATAGCCGATCAGGCCGGCGTCGTTCCGGACCGATTTCGTGCCGCACCCATAGGAGACCCGCGCAGCCTGCACAATAGCCGCATCGTCGCCCATGTAGTCGATCACGCGGACGAAACCGCGATCGAGCACGGGCATGGGCTGGTAGAGGATATCTTCAAGCACGGGCGAAACGGCGCGCCGGGTGGACTGTTCGACGGCGCGCTGGGCCGCGATTTCGGCGGCCTGCTCTTCGGTCAACGGCATGCTGTGGGGGCTTTCTTCAGCGGTTCCATGCACATTAGAGCATCTTCACTAGCCAGCATGAACACCGAACTAGCCAGAGCATGAAGGCCGAATATCAGGCGACGTTGAGATAACGCCCGAGTTCACCTATATATCAGGGGTTCGGTTCGCCGGACTATGGCGATAAACGCCTTGCGGAATAAGCGTAGCGGACGCGGGGGCAGTACCCGCCGCCTCCACCATCTGGGGGGGCGAACCAGGTTCGACGCGCGTGGTAAAGGCTTGGTCTTCGCCCGGTATGATACCGCCGTTATCGGGTCAAACGACAAACGCCAACGATAATGAGGCGTTCGCTGTTGCTGCCTAGGCAATAAGCGCGGTTCGGAGGGCACCGGGCAACAGAAGCCCTCCACGTTTTCGGCCTGAGGGAGCCCGGGACGCCAGATGACGGATATGCTGGATTACGATGTCCTGGTCGACGATGCCTTGCGCGGCGTGATGGTGCGTGCGCTCAAGATGGTCGAGCGCGAGGGTCTCCCGGGCGAGCATCATTTCTACATTACTTTCCGCACGGACCACCCCCGTGTGCGCATCGGCGAGGAACTCAGGGCGAAGTATCCCGAAGAGATCACCGTGGTGATACAGCACCAGTTCTGGGACCTCAGGATCGACGAAAAGGGCTTCCAGATCGGGCTCAGCTTCAACCAGGCTCCCCAGGCGCTCTACATCCCCTATTCGTCGGTCATCGCATTCGTCGACCCGAGTGCGAAGTTCGGCCTGCAGTTCCTCCCGCAGTCGGGCGCGGGCGATCATGGCGATGCCGGGCCCGGGCAGCCCGCTCGCCTGCAGGCACCCGAAGTCGGCGAGCCGCCGTGCGCCGACTCCGACAATGTCGTTGCCCTCGACAGCTTCCGCAAAGGGTAGGATGCGTCGGGAGAAGGCCGAACGCGCCGAACGTGTGGTGGCGGCGCTCATACCGCCCGGACCGGTGCGCGCGCAGGCCATGTTCGGCGCCCACGGCATCGGGAGCGGATCGCCGTGGGTTCAAACCGAACGGCGAGCCCCCATCCCGACAGCGACCGCCCCCCGGCGATTCCCGTGCAGCAAGGACAGAAATCATGAGTGACGCCAACGAATACGTACCGCCCAGGGTCTGGACCTGGGACCAGTCGAGCGGCGGGCGCTTCGCCAGCATCAACCGCCCGATCGCGGGCCCGACCCACGACAAGGCGTTGCCGATCGGCAAACACCCGATGCAGCTTTATTCGCTGGGCACGCCCAACGGCATCAAGGTGACCGTGATGCTCGAAGAGCTGCTGGCGGCCGGCCACAGCGGCGCCGAATACGACGCCTGGTACATCGGCATCGGCGACGGCGACCAGTTCGGCAGCGGTTTTGTCGACGTGAACCCGAACTCGAAGATTCCCGCGCTGATGGATCACAGCACCGATCCCGCGACGCGCGTTTTCGAATCCGGTTCGATCCTGCTCTATCTCGCCGACAGGTTCGGCGCCTTCCTCCCCGACGACCATGCCGGGCGCACCCAGTGCCTGAACTGGCTGTTCTGGCAGATGGGCAGCGCGCCCTATCTCGGCGGCGGCTTCGGCCACTTCTTTGCCTATGCGCCGGTCAGGATCGAGTACGCGATCAACCGCTTCGCGATGGAAGCCAAGCGCCAGATGGATGTGCTGGACCGGCACCTCGCCGACCACCGCTTCATGGCGGGCGACGACTACACCATCGCCGACATGGCGATCTCGCCCTGGTACGGCACCATCACGACCGATGAGTCCTACGAGAACGCCACGACGTTCCTTGAGGGCCGGTCCTACACGAACGTCCTGCGCTGGCAGGAGGAGATCCTCGCCCGCCCTGCCGTGCAGCGCGGCCGCCGCGTCAACCGCGACGGCGGCGACGATGACGAGGGCAAGGGCCTGATCCGCGAGCGCCACGACGCCAGCGATCTCGACTGACCGTTCACGTCATTCCGAATCGGGAAGCGCGCAGGGCCGGCCCGGCTGGGCTCCTGCGGATGCCAGATGTTCGCACCCTCACCGGCGTGGGTGTCGATCGGCGCGGAACCGTCGAGCCTGCCGGCATGTTCCATCGCGGTGCCATCGGGCAGCGCGTTCACAACCCGGTCGGCGGCCATCGCGCTTGTGCCGGCGGCGACCGCGAGGCCCGGGCCAGCGTGTCCGGTCGCGGAGGCCACGACCGGACACAGGAGGGCGTGGCGCACATTCACACGTTGCGTTATCAGAAGGCATGAAATGATCGCCACTCTTTCAAGGAAGAAACCGATATGGACATGCGGAAACTCGGCAAGCGGCTGTGGGCATGGCGTGAAGGCTGGGACGTGCGTTCGGAGCGCCACCGCACCCGAGGCCATGGGCTCAGCAGGGTTGCCCCTTGCCCAGCCTCTGGCCGTGCCGGCACGGCTGGACAAACGCGCCGGGCGCGGCACCCTGATCGTGCCGGAGGACGCAGCATGACCCGACACGGGCTCGCGGGCGCAATCCTGGCAACGCTGATGCTTGTCGGTCAGGCCGGGGCGCAGACTAGCGGGTGTAACTGGACGGACGAAGCGTTCTGGGACAATGCGAGTGTGGCGGACGTGGAACGCTGCGTCTCTTCTGGGGCCGACATTGAGGCGCGGGATGAAGACGGATTGACACCGCTGCACGTGGCGGCGGGTTTTGGCACAGCGGAGAGCGTGAAGGCCCTGATCGACGCCAAGGCCGACATCGAGGCGCAATACGGTGCGGATATACACCGCTGCACTTGGCGGCATTGTTAGACACAGCGGAGGCCGTACAGGCCCTGATCGTCGATGCGCTTCTGTATGTCTGGGCCAGTAGCGCCGCCCATTATTGCTTGGTGTAAAGACATAGGTACTCCTTTGGTTGATTAGTTAAACCCCCGCACCCATGGTTAGGTGCGGGGGTCTGCGTTGCTGGCAGTCAGTGAAGCCGTGCTTTGTTCAGCGCCCAGAACACGGGATGGTTGCGCACGGTTCGTGCCTCAATGGTGGTTAGCCCGTCTCGTTTTGCCGCCACCCGCCGCCCAGTGCAGCGGTGTCTCTCCGTCTTTGTTACGCGCATTCACGTCGTCACCGGCGTCTATGCGGCGTTCCACGTCCGACAAGCTCGCGCCTTGCCAGAACGCCTTTTCCGTCCAGTCGCTTCCGTCAGCAGCCGTTACGGATTCTGTAATTGTTTTCTTCGACATCGTTAGTTACTCCTCTGGAGTTTGTTACGAATTTTGAATATAGTTATATGGCCGTGATTATGTCAAACTATTTTACGCAAGTTATTTCCTGAACATCCTCTTGGCCCGGATTTTAGGCCATCCCCCCGGTTCCCCCTGATTCTGGGGGCTGTGCAGACGACGGGGCAGACATCGGGGCGCGGTCCGCAGCCGGCACGCTCGCCGTCGATCTTGCCGAAGACAACGAAGCGGTGCGCAATCATCCCGTGTTCTGGACGCTGAACCAGGCGCGGTATGACTGACCGGCCGGCGTCGGTTCGACAAGGGTGGGGCCAGCGGGTCCGGCATTCCGTTCCGTCGCCAGCGGGCGACGTCCGACACAACCACGTCTTCGCCAGGGTGGGCTTGCGGTGCCGCCACGTCAGGGCCATCGGGCGCGGCGGACCGGGCTAGCGGGTCCGGTCGCGGAGCCCGCGACCGGACACAGGAAGGCGTGGCGCGACGGTCAGACGATGTGCTATCGGAAACCATGAAACGATAGCCACTCTTTCAGGGAAGAAACCGCTATGGACACGCGGAAACTCGGCAAGCGGCTGTGGGCATGGCGTGAAGCAAGGGTAGGCCGGGGCGGGCGTTCGGAGCGCCCCGGCACCCGAGGCCATGGGATCGGCGGGGTTGCCCCTTGCCCAGCCTCTGGCCGTGCCGGCACGGCTGGACAAACGCGCCGGGCGCGGCACCCCGATCGTGCCGGAGGCCGCGGCATGACCCGCCACGGGCTCGCGGGCGCAATCCTGGCAACGCTGTCCTGGCCGGTCAGGCCGGGGCGCAGACCGACGGATGCGACTGGACGGAAAGGGCGTTCTGGGACGGCGCGGACCTGCCGGCCGTGGAACGCTGCATCGCCACCGGGGCCGATATCGCGGCGCGGGACGAAGACGGAGCGACACCGCTGCACGGGGCTGCATGGTTAGGCACAGCGGAGACCGTGAAGGCCCTGATCGACGCCGGGGCCGACATCAGGGCGCAGACCGAAGACGGCAGGCTCGCCGCTGATCTTGCCGAAAGCAACGAAGCGGTGCGCAATCATGACGTGTTCCGGACACTGAACGAAGCACGGTTCGACTGACCGGCGGGCGTCGGTTCGATAAGAGGCGTTCCAGCGACAGCCCTGTCAGGTCCTGCCCGCCCGGGCGTTGACCGACCGGTTTGACGCGGGTCGCGGGTCCGGTCGATTCAGCGCTAAAGGCCCAGCCATAGCCCGGCCATGGTCGGGCTATGGTCCAACGGGCAGCCACAATCCAGCGCATGACATTCCCTTCTCATTTTTTTCGCGTCGGTAGAGCGCGACCCGTCGAAATGCCTGCGTCTGGTCTGCCGCTATCACGCCTGGGCCTGCAACCTCGACGGCACGCTGGCGAACGCGCCGGATGCCGATCCTGTATCCTCAAGGCTCTGGCCGACGACGGCAGCAACCGGCTGACCGCAGACAACCACACCTCGTTCCAGCTCTTTCCCGGCATGACGCCAATCGCACCGGGCGTGGCACGACACACGGCGTACGACTTCGCCGAGAAGGGTGCCGACCCCGAGCGCGTCGACGGCA
The DNA here is from genome assembly GCA_014323865.1 of Rhodospirillales bacterium. Classification (NCBI taxonomy): domain Bacteria; kingdom Pseudomonadati; phylum Pseudomonadota; class Alphaproteobacteria; order Rhodospirillales; species Rhodospirillales bacterium. Next base: position 50,864 of record JACONG010000005.1, read on the forward strand.
GGTTCGGGGTCCGGGACGACGACAAGGCTGCGCTTGCCGTCTGGGAACCTCTCTCATCCAGGACTTGCATTCCCGTGAATTGCGGGGCAGGCTTGCGGCATGATCGAGCAGAATTGCGGGTCGAACGAGTCGCCAAGCTAGGCAAGGCGGCCGACAGGAATGTCCATAGGAATGTCCAATCAACTCAACGGAGGGCCCAAATGGGAGCTTTCAGCAAGAAATTGCTTGGTGCCGTCGCAGGTGTCGCACTGGCGTTCGGTGCCACGGGCACCGCAACGGCGGACGTGCCGGAAAGCGAACGCCCGATCGTCATTCCGATGCACAATTGGACGGGTGCGACGATCAATGCCGCCGTCACAGGCCAGATCCTTGAGGACATGGGCTACAACGTCGAATACGTCACGATCGGCTTCCTGGCAGCCGCACAGGGTATCGCCGACGGCGATGTGACCTATTCGCCCGAGGTCTGGGACAACAACCTCGGTGAGCTCTATCCGAAGCTGATCGCGGAAGGCAAGGTCGTCGATCTCGGTGATGTCGGCATCGACGCGCGCGAAGGCTGGCTCTATCCGAAGCACGTCGAAAAACTGTGCCCGGGCCTGCCCGATTGGGACGCCTTCATCGGCTGCGCCGGGATTTTCTCAACGGCCGAGACCTTCCCCAACGGCCGTTATCTCGACTATCCGGCCGAGTGGCGCAGCCGCGGCGGTGATCTCGTCCGCGAGGAAGGCCTGCCCTTCGAGGTCGTGCCGGCCGGTTCGGAAGGTGCCCTGATCGCCGAGCTGAACTCGTCGGTCGAACGGCAGTCGGCACTGGTCATGATGTTCTGGGCACCGCACTGGTCGCTCTTCGCCCATGACGTCGAGTGGGTCAACATGCCGCAGGACCTCGTCGAGAAATACAGCCTGCAGAAGCCGCGCGTGTTCAAGGCCGGCTGGCCAGGCATGGCCGACGAGTGGCCCATCGCCACCCGCTTCATCGAAAGCTTCCGCATCGGCAACGCCGATCAGGAGTACATGATGGGCCTGATCGACAACGACGGTGAGGACCTGATGGCGGTCACCCGCGAGTGGATCGACAGCAATCCGGACACGTGGCAGCCCTATGTGGACAAAGCCATGATGTCCGGCTCGTAAGCCGACCGCAACCGTTTGAACGAGGGCCGGGTGGCGATACCCGGCCCTTTCGTTGTAGAGATCACGACGTCCTCGCCGCTCAAGGTCGATTTCGACGGCACTGCGCTGGAAGGCGACGATCCGACCAACGAGGCCGGACATCTGATTCACACGGCCGTACTGAAGGCCCGGCGCCACCTCAGCGTTCTGCTGTCGCTCAGCAAGCACCCCGACTTCGACAGCCAGGCTCGACGGCAATCAGCCGACATCGGGCATCGGCGTATAGGCATGATCGCCGTCGGCAAGCGCGGCATCGCGCCCACCGAGCGCGGCGATCCTGGCGCCCTGCTCGGCAAAGCACCGGGCGTTGACCGCCTCGTAGTCGACGATCTCGCGCAGCTTTGCGTCGCAGGCAGCGATCGTGTCGGCGTATGAGGGATCGCGGCCGAGGTCGTGCGCCTCGATGGGGTCGGCATCCATATCGAAGAGCTGGGGCGGGTAGCCGGGATAGGCAACATGCTTCCAGTTCCGCCAGCGCAGCATGAACATGCCGGTGATCGCACCGGTCTCGTGATACTCGCTGAGTACGCCACGTTCGCTGTAATCGCCCGCGATCAGGTCCGCCAGCGCGATGCCCGACAGCCCGCCGTCTTCGGCCGTGAGCGGCAGGTCGTGCGCACCGAGGATGGTCTGATGCAGGTCGACGTGGGAGGCCGGCGCATCACAGCGGGCGCCCGAGGGGATGCCGGGTCCAGCGGCGATCAGCGGAATTGCCGATGACTCCTCATACATGTTCATCTTGGCCCACATGCCATGGTTGCCCAGCATCTCGCCGTGATCGCTGGTGTAGATGATCAGCGTGTTCTCCGCCTGGCCTGAGGCTTCGAGCGCATCGAGCACGCGGCCGATATTGTGGTCGAGGAACGAGACATAGCCATAGTAGCTCAGCCTGATCTCGCGGATGTGCTCCTCGTCCCGGACATGGTCGTCGTAGTTCCAGACGATGCGCAGGACGTCGATCACCGGGTGGTCCGGTCGTTCGCCTTCGGCCCGCAGTCGCGCCATGTCGATTCGGTCCCGGTCATGGAGATCGTAGAACTCGTTCGGTGCAACGATGGGATGGTGCGGCGCGACAAACGAACAGAACAGCGTCCAGGGCTGGTCGAGCTTCGGCGCGACATCGGTCAGCCAATCGCATGAGAGCTCGCACACCTGACGATCATACTTGGTGTAGCGCGACTCGCCGCGGCCGATGTCGTTGGCAAAGTCGTCGTTGCTGGGGTAAGGCCAGTCGCGATCACGCACCATCGATGACGTGAAGCCCGTGCCGTTGAGCACATGGACCGGGATGATCTCCTCGCCGAACCCGTTGTTGTCCTCGGTCGAGCGGAAGTGGAGCTTGCCGATCGAAACCGAAGCGCGGCCCTCGTCCTGCAAGCGATGACCCCAGCCCCTGACGCAGCCGGTGTAGGGCTCCGCGCTCGACCAGGTGCCGAGCTGATGGACCCAGCGGCCGGTCTGCATGCTGGCCCGGGTCGAAACACAGATCGGTCCGGCACAGTAGGCCTTGTCGAACACCGTGCCCCGGGCTGCCAGCCGGTCGATGTTGGGTGTCTGAACGAGCTCGTGGCCGTAACAACCCGCCGTGTCGCGCCAGTGCTGGTCGGAGCAGATGAAAAGCACGTTGTGGGCCATGGCGGATTGCTCCCTCAGGAAAAGACGGCGACGGGTTCGCTCAGCAAGGCACGGTCCGGCTCGACGCCGAACCCCGGTGCGTCGAATGTGGCCAGCCTCCAGCACCACACCGCCTTCGACAAGGTACGCCCGGTTGAATTCCGGCGGATACCAGACGCCATGACAGATCGCAGTTGGCGTCGCATGGCACGGCAGGCCTCGGCGTACCGGTGCCCGAACGGACAGAACGCGCCCCGGCCCATCAGGCCGTCGTCAGTCCCAATGCGAACGACACTGGAGTCCAGAATCGACTGCGCCCGCCACATCAAAGAGCTGACAGGTGCAGGCCATCTCCACCGGCCCCCCGTGGACATGGATCGCCATTATCTGTCATGCCACACGCCGGGTCCGCCACTCAGTCGCTGCAACGCAGGACGACCTGCTCAAGCGCGCTGGGCCTTGCAGCAACCACCTGCAGCGCATCGGCGACATCGTCGAGCGCGAAGTCTTGCACACACACGACAGAGAGGTCGAGCACGCCCGAAGCGATCATGGCGGGCAACGCGGCAATGTCTTGCCGTTCGAACCACAGCGAGACACGGATCGTGACGTCACTATAAACAACAAGCCGCAGATCGACCGCCACCACGCGTTCGGTGACCGCAACGCTCACGAACGAGCCGTTGGAACGGACGTGTCGCAGCAAGGCTTCGACGGGAGCCGGGTCGGTGCCCTCGATGGACGTGAACGTGATATCGACAGCACTTCCCTCCGGCATCGCGGTCACAGCAATGACGCGACGGCCGAGCGCATGGACACGCCGCGCGCCGATCGCCAGGGCAACCATCACCGCACTCGCCCCGACCGCACCTACGGCTGCACAGGCGTGCCGAAACCGCCGGTGCCGTCGATCAGGGAAAGCTGGAACGGTGCGACAAAGGCGCGGCGGATCGGGATCACACTCCGGGCGTCCCGAACCGCAGAACGTTGCCATGCCGGTCCTCGTCCGAAACGTGACGGGCCCAGTCACGGTCCGACTTGGTCTGTCGCATGGCCGGTTTGATCCAGCAGACTGTCATGCCGAGCGTCGGTCGGTCGACGCGTTGGGTCGTGAGCTGTGGAAGGCGTCGTCGTGGTGCAGCGAGATCTGACCGGTCTCAAGCAACCATATCGATCGCCTTACCCTTCCTCGATGCTGAAGATTTCGTGGCTGCTGCTTTCATTTTGTGTCGTTGTCTTCAGCAAGTCTGGAAATGCCGTCATCACTTCCAGCTTCCGTTTTTCCAGCCCCTGCAGGTGCTGGATTCTGGTGAGGTTGTGAAGGATCGTTTGTGACCTTGTGAGCCAAATCCTGTGCTGTGGTGACTTTTGTCGCGGCAAATGCATCACCGCCTGATTCTGGGGGAAGCTTCCCCGCTTCAGGCCGTTGTGACGTATCTCCATGCGACAAGAACCACTTACCCCCGCGCCTGATAACAATGCCTTCTTTTTTCATCAACGAAAGCATCGATGAAACGGTGGTGTTTTTGGTCTCACGACCGTTCTCTGTCAGCAAACGAGCAGCCTCTGCAGGCACAAGCCCCGCACCGTCTGACGAAAGCAGATCAAGAATTCCTTCTTTGAGCTTCGGCCTCTTGCGAGACGTATTTCGTGACGTGCTTGCTGCAACGGTCTGGCCTGTGAGAACAGAAAGCGCCTTGACAAGCGATTCGCGCTTTTCCTTTGCTGACTTGAGAGCATCGGTCAGATCGGAAATTTGACGATCAGTGTCGTCACGCTCGCGCTGGAGAACGTTTATAGCCGGGTTCGTGGTCATGCGCGTCATATAGTGGCACCATACGTCGTATGTCAAGGGGAGTGTCCAGATTTTATTTGGCCTGATGGACGTCTTACAGCCACGCCATGGGGTACACCCTAAACCAATGCCGTATGTTTCGCCTGCCAGTGCGGATCGCCAGCGACGGACGGCTGTGTTCAACAGGGCTTTCCAGTCCTGCGCTGCGCTTGAGGGCGCATACATTGCCATGACGTTTCCCGGAACCGGACGCATCATTGGTCACGTGCTGGGCCACCCCGAACCGGTGACCCTGCCGCTGACCTTCCCGGCCCTGCGCGACAGTCTCAACCTCATGAACATGCCCGAGGCGATCATCAGCACGCTCGCCATGCTCTGGCGCACGGCGACATCAGCAAACACGGCGTTGGCACCGGAAGCTTGCATGCCCGTTAAGCCCTTCTTTGAACGGCTTGCCGCCACGTGGTGAGGCCGGAGGGCGGCGCCGGGCACTCCCCTGCTGACCATCGCCGACGACTAGGCCGTTTCGAGACTGTCGATGAGCGCCGGCAGGTCAGCAACGGTGTCGATGATGTGCTGTGCGCCGGCCGCACGAAGCTGGGCAGCAACATGGTTGCGCATCGGTGCCAGCTCTTGCTCGCTCATGGCCGCAACCTCCTCGGGCGTCTTGCCGACGTAGTTGCCCGACAGCGTAACGCCCACGGTGACGCAGCCTGCCGCCACGCCTTCGGCGATGCCGGGCCCGGTGTCGTCGACCTTGATCACGGCCTCGGGCGGATAGACCACGAGATCGACGAAGCACTTGTACATGCCGAGCGGCCCTGGTCGGCATTCGGGCAGGTCATCGGCGCAGACCAGGTTGTCGGGTTCGTAGCCCTGTGCCGCCGCGACAGGCAGCACACGCTCCATGATCGAGCGCGTGTAGCCCGTGGTCGAACCGACCTTCATGCCGCGGCCACGCAAGTTGCCGATCATCTCGGCCGCGCCCGGTACCAGCGTGGCGTATTTCGCAACAACCTCCTCGTTCTTCGGCACGAAGACGGCATGGACCGCATCGACGTCGTCGCGGGTCGGACGGTTGCCACGCACGGCGGCCCATTGCTCGGCGACACGCGGGGCCTGCATCATGGTGTTGATGTGATCCCACTTGGGCATACCCATGGGCGTGCGCGCCTCATCAACGGTGACCTCAACGCCGAATTCGGCGAAGGCCTCGACGAAAACTCCCATGGGCGCGAAGGAGCCATAGTCGATCATGGTGCCTGCCCAATCGAACACCGCAGCCTTGAACGTGGTCATCGGACGATCCATGCTGACAAATGAAATTTGCCTTCTGCCACAGAATACTTCTCGCACCATGACTATTTCTTGAAGCCTGCGGTTTGGCCGGGCTAACCATGGTCTGGGCCCACCGGATCGACACCATGACCAGCCTTCCCGAAGAGACCGACGTTCTTGTCATCGGCGCAGGCAACGCCGCCTTCGCCGCCGCCCACGCCGCGCGCGAACACGGTTGCAGGGTCACCGTGCTGGAACGTGCGCCTGAGGACGAGGCCGGCGGCAACACGCGTTTCACGGCGGGTGCCATCCGTTTTGCCTATCGCGGTGTCGATGATCTCGTCGCACTGATGCCCGACCTGACCGACGAGGAGCTTGCGACCACCGACTTCGGCACCTACACGGAAGACCGGTTCTTCGACGACATGTATCGCGTCACGGAGTACCGCACCGACCCTGATCTCTGCGAGCTGCTGGTCACACGCAGCCGCGAGACCATGCTGTGGATGCAGTCCAAAGGCATCCGATTCGCACCGATCTACGGGCGCCAGGCGTTCAAGGTGGACGGCCGCTTCAAGTTCTGGGGCGGCCTGACCGTCGAGGCCTGCGGCGGCGGCCCCGGCCTCCTCGAAGCCTGGAATGCGTCGGCCGCCCGCGAGGCGATCGACATCGTCCATGGGGCTCGCGCCGACGGACTGATCACCGACGACGGCAAGGTCATCGGCGTCCATGTCCGCCACGACGGCATGACGCGTCCCGTGACGGCAAGGTGCGTCGTGATCGCCAGCGGTGGGTTCGAAGCCAACCCGGAATGGCGGACACGCTACCTCGGCCCCGGCTGGGACCTTGCCAAGGTACGCGGCAGCCGCTTCAACACCGGCGAAGGCATACGCATGGCACTCGACATCGGTGCCGCGTCCTACGGTAACTGGTCGGGCTGCCACGCCGTGGGCTGGGAGCGGAATGCGCCGGAGTTCGGCGATCTCGGGGTCGGCGACCACTTCCAGAAGCACAGTTACCCTTGGGGTATCATGCTGAACGCCCGGGGCGAGCGGTTTGTCGACGAGGGCGCCGACTTCCGCAACTACACCTATGCCAGGTACGGCCGTGTGATCCTGGAGCAGCCGGGCCAGTTCGCCTGGCAGGTCTTCGACGCCAAAGTCAGCGACCGGCTGCGGCCCGAGTACCGCATCAAGGAAATCACCAGGGTGAGCGCCGACACGCTGGAGGATCTCTGCGCAAGACTCGACGACGTCGATACCGAGGGAGCGCTTGAGACCGTCAGGGCCTACAACGCCGCCGTCCGTACCGACATTCCCTATGATCCCAACGTCAAGGACGGGCGCCGTACTGAGGGACTCGCAGTGCACAAGTCGAACTGGGCCAACACGATCGACACGCCGCCCTTCGAGGCCTACGCCGTGACCTGCGGCATCACCTTCACCTTCGGCGGCCTGCGGGTGGATACATCCGGCCGCGTGCTGGACCGTGACCTCCAGCCGATCCCCGGCCTCCATGCTGCGGGCGAGCTGGTCGGCGGCATCTTCTACTTCAACTATCCCGGTGGAACCGGGCTGATGTCGGGGTCGGTCTTTGGCCGGCTTGCCGGCGACACGGCCGGAGCACATGCCTCCGGCGCCTGAACCCTGCATTCATGGACAACCTTGTTCACAGAGGCCGCCGCGCACGGAGGCCTTCATGTTTCTGACACACAAACGAACCCCAACCGTCATCGTGGGCTCCCAAGATGCTTGAGTGCGCGGCTCTCCTGCGAGTCGTGCGTGAACAAAGCATGGCTTCAAGAAGGGAATCCATCCCATGAAGCGACTTTCGCTTGGCAGCGGCGCAGCGCTCCTGCTGTCCGCCGGCATGGCTCGCGCCGCCTGTCCGGCGGTCACGGCCAAGGACAACATGGGCATCTCAGGTGCCTGTCCCAAGCAGTTCGAGTTGGCCGAGTTCAAGGCGGCCAGAGCGGCTGGCGACGGCACGCCGAGCTTCAGCGGCAACCCGCCAATGGCCGACCTCAACGCCGGGCTTCACGGCAATCCGGACCCGTCCGACGTGGCGGACCGCCTTCCGGACGAGCCGTTCGCGATCGCGCCGACGTTTCCTGGGGCGGTATGCTCGACGGCCTGTTGCGGAAACAATCCCGCAAGCCGTTTGGCATGATCAGCGCGCGCCGATACGGACCTGTTTTCCGTCGAATGTCGGAACCGTCAGGACAAAATCGTCGGTCGGGTAGCAGATGGCCTGTTCCTGCAGCATGCCGATGGCAATTTCCTCGCCCATGCGCAGGCTGTCATAATAGTCTGAGAAATAGTGGACACCCGCCATGTTCCGCCCGATCGAGATATTGGCCGCCAGCTTGTTCAACTCGCCCTCGAGCGTCAAAGGACGGTCTTCACCCTCAACCCACCTGTTGCAGAGTTCGCTACCATCGTCGTTCGGTTCGTAGTAAACGGCTTTGTCGCCTTTTGAGATTTCCGGGAATCTGAAGCCGACTGATTCGGGATTGCTGTTTTCATCGCGCTCCTTCCCGACCAGAACAGTGCCGGTGTCGAAGAAGGCCTTGACGATGGTCGTGCACGCTCCCGCAACTGTGGCATGCCCGGCTCCATAGGACGGATGCATCGGCGAGCCTTCGGCAAAGGCCATGGGCAGAAGATAGTTCCCCTTCTGCGAGTCTATCACTGGGTCTTTCCGTTCATTTTCCTCGTTACTTTCCCAGTTATACTTGGCGATCTCAGTCAACGTGCTTTCGAGATCAAGATCGGGCTCGGGCTCGGGCTCGGGCTCGGGCTTGCGATTGAGATCGTCCCTCATTTTGGCAAGACACCCGCACAGGCCGGGGAACGCTTTTTCCAGCTCTTCGGCCCGTGTCACGCGGGCGGCCAGCGCCTCCGGCCTTAGCCGCAGATGGTTGTTGAACTTCTGATACCGGACAGCCTTAAGGGCGCGGGTGGCGACTTCCGTCACAAGGGTCAGAATGTGCGGCCCACCCCAAAGCGCAAAGCCACCGGCATTTCGCGCTGTGCCCTCGCTGTTGCGAGGCCCGTACATCCTGCGCATGCCCGAAAGCTTGGCAAAGCCTTGATCAAAGGGCGTACCCATGGCCAGCAGGATCAGGGTCGCATTCAGATAAGCCTGATAAAGTGCATCGACATGCACATAGGTGGCAAGGTCCCTCGGTGTTCTGATGAAGCGGCGATTGTCAGTCAGGTTCTGGCCGATGCCGTCCTCCTGGACCTTGTAACCGTCCTGAACATCAAGCCAGTCCTGCCAAGTCTGCATGTAATCATCGCCATCCTCGGCGATGGACACACGCTGATCAATCACCTGCGGACCATAGGAGATGAAGCCTTTGTCAACGTCAACTTTACACCCCCCGGCCGTCGTCTTGTTTCCGATCCACAGGAACTGCGATACATAGGGCCCGTTTTCGACCCCCGGTGACGAGCCACGGAAGACCGTTTGACGATCCAATTCTCCGCCACCGGTTTTGCGCGGTCGGCCCTTAAAGCCGTCTTTGGCATAGCGCATAGCGTTCAGTCGGCTGAGGGACGCGTCAACCTTGTTCCCGGGGTCATGACTGCCGCCGTCCTTGCTGAAGCTTGCCAGCGGGACGTCCCTCAAAAGGGCGAGTTCATAGACCTCGGCCATTTCAAAAGTCAGTTCGTCGCTGCCAAGCTCCGGTGCGGGTGCCATGGTGACGGCCTGTGCATCCGGTCCTTCAAGGTCGTAGACGATACCGGCGGTCGGGGCCTCCCATGGCCTGCGGTCCAGTTTCCGGCCCGAGACCGGATTGGTCGGTACAAAGACACTCGAGGTGAAGTGTTCGGCAAAGCCTTCGTCGATACAGGTGCGAAAAGCCTGGAAATGAGCGGGATCTGCGACAACACCCAAGTCCTTGCGATGTTCCAGACCCTTGGTAAAGCTCATCAGATAATGGGCGAAGCCGTAGCGTTTTTCATCCGGGTTTGCCTGATGCCCGGGGTGGGGTCTGTGACGCGCCTGTTCCGCTGCCTCGACCCGCACACGGTAAGCAGACTCTGCTCTGTCCATTTTCATGATGACAATCTCCAAGCTCCTCGATTCCGGACAAGGTTTTTGTTGAGAGGGGTTGTCTCACCTGGCCAGCATAACCTGAGATCATGTCTGTCACGACAGGATCGGGCTCTCTCATGCCCCTTTCTACCACCGCTCTGTTCTGCCGCCACGCAGATTTTGCTGAACTCCTTGTGAATTGGGAACGGCATCGACTGATCCCGACGCGGTCGCGCCTTGCTCACGGCGACCTCGGCGCTGACGCCGTGCTGACCGACGGCACGATGAGGCGGCTGCTGGCCAGAAAGGCGATTGTCGATCCGGCCGCGGGGATTCTGTTTCGCAAGCGCGACGGCAGCGTCGTCGATATCGTGGCGAACTGTTGCGAAGCCTGGAACAGGTTGATCAATGACCCAGAGCGCATGACCTCAATCGGATCGAGAAACCGGGCCAATCGGTTCTGATCAGCGCACTTTGGTATTACGCCTTCTTTGCTGCGACGTTCGTGGCATGGCTCAGGCTGTATGTCTTCGCCCTCAAGCACCCGGTCGGCCCCATACTCGGCGCGCTGGACCCCACCTTGATGCCCGCTTCCGGATCGCGTTCTGCTCGGTCGTTCCGCTGAGTCAGGAGATTCCCTCCCTGGCGGTCATGTGGACACCGATGGCTGTGGGCATGATGATGGACATCCCCGGCAACATGGGCGCAGCAACTGGACGGCCGCCGCCTTCATCGACGAACGCGCCGACGAGACCCAGGAAGTCGAGGTTACCAATACGCAATACTCGACGGGACCCGACATGATGGTCGCGAAGGCCACAAGGGCCGCGTCAGCGCCTTCGTTCGGGTCTGGGATTTCGAGGGCCGATCTGCTGAAATCTGCCAGATCGACTGGAAGGGCTGATGACCGCACCCATTCTCGCCGCGTCGCGCCGCACGCGCCGCACGCCTCTTTCGTCCCGTGTCTACGACGCGGGCGTGAAGGGTTTCACCGTCTACAATCACATGCTCCTGCCGACGGCCTTCCGATCGGTCGAGGAAGACTATCGACACCTCAAGGAGCACGTTCAGGTCTGGGACGTGGCCTGCGAACGGCAGGTCGAGGTGGTCGGCCCCGATGCGGCGCGCCTCGTGCAACTCATGACCCCACGGAACATGAGCAAGATCGTCGTGGGCCAGTGTGCCTATGCACCTCTGGTCGACGAAAACGGCGGCATGATCAACGACCCCGTGATCCTGAAGCTCGCCGAGGATCGCTTCTGGATTTCGGTCGCCGACAGCGATGTCGTGCTCTGGGCCAAGGGCCTGGCCTACGGCATGGGCCTCGACGTTGCGGTCTTCGAACCGGATGTCGGACCGCTCGGCATCCAGGGACCGAAGTCGGATGAGCTGGCCGCCCGTGTCCTGGGCGAGGCCGTTCGCGACATTCGCTTCTTCCGCTTCGCAATGCTGGAGTTCGAAGGGCACCCGTTTGTCGTCGCCCGCTCGGGCTGGTCGAAACAGGGCGGGTTCGAAGTCTATGTCGACAACCCCGGGAAGGGCGTGGCGCTCTACGACGCGCTGTTCGCCGCAGGTGGCGACCTTGATGTCGGACCCGGTTGCCCCAACCTGATCGAACGCATCGAGGGCGGGCTGTACTCTTACGGTAACGACATGACGATCGAGCACGACCCGTTCGAATGCGGGCTCGGGCGCTATTGCCATCTCAATGCCGCCATCGACTTCATGGCGCGCAAGGCGCTGGAGACCAGGCGTGATGCCGGCGGCCCGCAGCGCATGATGCGGGGTGTCACCTTCGAGGGCGAAACCTGCCCGCCAAACGTCGAGGCATGGCCGGTCCACGGCGGTAGCGGCCAGGTCGGCCAGATGACGTCGGCGGCCCACTCGCCCGATCTCGGGACCAACATCGGCTTCGCCATGATCGAAAAGGCGCACTGGGATACCGGCACGTCCGTGACTGTCGAGACACCCGACGGCGCACGACACGGAACGGTCGTGGACCTGCCGTTCGTGAAGTAGGTCCCGCCCTACATCTGTCATCCCGGCAGAAGCGAAGCGGAGAGCCGGGACCTCAAGCGACAGGCCCTGACCTGTCGAGGTTCCGGATCGCGGTCGCGTTGCTCCCCTGTCAGGGATGACAATGAAGGGCTAGAGCAGCAGCGAGTACGCGCCTTCGAGCTTGAGCAGAGCGACCTTCATATCGACGCCCCCGTCGCCGGAGAACCCGCCGAGCCCGTCGGCGCCAACCACGCGGTGACAGGGAATGATCACGGGGATCGGATTGGAGCCGCAGGCCTGGCCGACCGGATGGGCCGGAACACCGAGGTCGCCGGCGATATCGCCATAAGTCCGGGTCTCGCCCTTCGGGATCGCGAGCATCGCGTCGTAGACCTGCTGCTGGAAGGCTGAGCCGGCCGGCGCCAACGGCAGGTCGAAGCGGTCGCGCGCGCCGTCAAAGAAGGCGCCCAGTTGGCGCAGACCCTCTTCGATCACCGGCGTGCGCTCGCCATGGTCCTGCGCATGCCAGAGCAGCTTCGTGATCGCGCCGTTCTCCTCGACGATGCCGAGGCGTCCGACCGGGGTGTCCGTAGCGCCGATGTTCATATCCTCAGTTTCCGCCTCGGCCACCGACGAGACAAGACAGATTGCTGTCATCGAACGGGCCGATAATCATGCTGTCCCCATTCGCATGAGAGCGGCCATGAAACTCGTCCACATCTCCGACACCCACATCAATCCCGAACCCGCCGTTGTCTTCATCTCACACGAACGCCTCCTGGATTCATTCGCTGATACGGGCTAGCCCTGCCGCGCGGCGGGGACCAGGGTCGACATGCTCGAAAATGACGTCAGCGGGCGGCGGCGGCGAAACGGGGCATCTTGATGCGGAAGAAGCTGGCGTCCTCGCTGGTGAACTCGATCGTCAGGTCGCCCCCCATGGCGCGCATGATGGCGCGGCTGATGGGCAGGCCGAGACCGGCACCCTGATCGCGACCGGCGCGGCTGCCACGCGCGAACTTCTCGAACACGACCGTCGCATCGTCCCGTGTCACACCACCGCCGTTATCGACGACATCAATCCAGACGGTGTCGCCAGGGCAACTGGTGCGCACGGTGACCTTCGGTTCCTCGGCGGTGTTGTACTTCACGGCATTGGACAGAAGGTTGATCAGCACCTGGCGCAGCCTATCCTGGTCGGCCCGGATCTGCAGCATGCCATCGTCCGGTTCGATGCCGACCGCGACTCTCTTGCTGCGCGTCATCCCGGAGACGGCGTCGCAGGCCGCGCGCACGGCGGCCTCGGTGTCGACGGGCTCCAGCAACAGGTCGGTCGTTCCGGCCTCCAGCCTGCCGATGTCGAGGATCTCGTCGAGCAGACGGGTGAGACGCAGACTCTCCTCATGGATGATCTTGAGGAAGCGGTCGCGTTCCTCCGCGCCGACCTGGCCGCCGTCCATCAGGATCTCCGAGAACGAACGGATCGAGGTCATCGGCGTGCGCAGCTCATGGCTGACCTGGCTGAGGAACTCATCCTTCTGCACGTCGAGTGCGCGCAACCGGTCGTTGGCGTCGCGCAGCTGCTGTGCCGCGCGTTCCAGTTCGTCGGACTTTTCCGAGAGTTGGCGCGAAGTCTCGATGAGCTGCTGGGTCTCGTCGGCGATGTCAATCAGCTCGGTCATGCTGACCGTCTTGCGTCCGGCGATCCGCGCGACCATGGCGTGCGCCGACGCTGCGCCAACCGAGCCTGCGAGCTCCCGCTCAAGCCGCGACACCACCGCATCGGTCGACACCGGCATCGAACCCGACCGCCCTTGACTGCGCGCCATATCGTCGAACAGGCGACGGGCCGGGTCGGCCCCGAGGATGCGCTGGGCCAGAACGAACAGCGCCTCGATGTCGGCCGTACCGGCGACAAGGGCGCTGGCCTGTCCTCCGGTCGCGCGATAGACGTCGACGAAGAGCGAGGATTGCAGGCGCTCCAGGGCGCCGGCGGAGGTGAAGGTCGAGACCACCACAAACAGCAGGGCGTTGATACCAACACTCCAGATCACCGCATGCACGAGCGGATCGATCCCGTCGAGACCGAGCAGCGCCCGGGGCCGCAGCGCGGCGATGGCCCAAGGCCCGTTGTCGATGACCGCCTCACTGAGAATGAAGTCGCCCCCGAAGCTGGGCAGGAAGAGCGTGTAGGCCCAGAGCAGGAAGCCAAGGATCATGCCGGCCAAGGCGCCCACGCGGGTTGCGCCGCGCCAGAACAGCCCGCCCAGCAGGCTCGGCAGGAACTGCGCGACACCGACAAAGGCGATCAGGCCGATGGCGGCAAGCGCGTCGGACCCGCCCTTGATGTAGAAGTACAGGAATCCGAGCCCCAGGATGATCGCGATGCTGACGCGCCTGGAGGTCAGCAGCAGGTTGCGCACGTCGCTGCTCACGGCTCGGCCGCGGGACAGGATACGCAGAGCCAAGGGCATGACGATGTGGTTCGACACCATGGTCGAGACGGCGATCGCAGCAACAATGACCATCGACGTAGCCGACGAAAACCCGCCCAGGAACGCCAGAAGGGCAAGCTCGTGCCGTTCCTCGGACAGCGGCAGCGTCAACACATAGAGATCGGGGTTGGCGCCTGCAGGCAGCGTTTTCAGGCCGACCAGCGCGATCGGCAGCGTGAAGACCGTCATACCGAAGAGGTAGAGCGGGAAGAGCCATGACGCCGTCGCCAGATGACGCTCCTCGACGTTCTCGACCACGGTCACCTGGAACTGCCGCGACAGGCAAATGATCGCCGTTGCCGACAGGAACATCAGCGTCACCCAGCGTGATCCGAAGATGTCGCCTGCGCCGCGGATGGCCTCCTCGGACACGCCTTCGAAGACATCGCCGAAGCCATCCGACAGGACATAGACCGCAAACACGCCGACCGCGATGAACGCGGCGAGTTTGACGATAGCCTCGAGCGCGATGGCGGCCACGACACCATGATGACGCTCGTTGGCATCCAGGTTCCGGGTACCGAAGAGGATCGTAAACAGCGCCATGCCGGCGGCGATCCAGAAGGCCGTCGTGACCTCGTCGGACGTACCGGAGATCACCTGATAGCTGCGCGTGACCGACTGGAGCTGCAGCGCGATGTAGGGCGTGGTTGCGATCAGCGCGATCAGGGTCACCAGCACGGCGAGGCTCGAACTCTTGCCGTAGCGCGAGGAGATCAGGTCGGCGATCGAGGTGGTGCGGTGCACCTTGGCGATACGCACCAACTTGCGCAGCAACCACCACCAGCCGGCGAACACCAGCGTCGGTCCAAGGTAGATCGTGATGAACTCAAGACCGTTGCGTGCGGCCGACCCCACGGCACCATAGAACGTCCAGGACGTACAGTAGACCGAGATCGACAGCGTGTAGATCACCGGCGAATGCAGCCAGCGCATGGGGCCCTTGCGGGTCCGCCGATCGACCACGAAAGCGACTGTGAAGAGCAGTACGACATAGGCGATGCAAACCAGGAACAGGAGGTCGACGGAGAGCATTACGCCTCGTCATCAGCGTCCGTCGTCTTGATGCTGCGCCAGAGCCGACCGGAAAGCATCGCGGTACCCACGATCAGGCCGAGCCAGACAGCGAAGACATAAAGCAGAGAGATCGGCAGGCTGGCCAGTTGGCCGTCCAGCAGAAAGGCCGCCCCGAGCGGCGGCATGAGCAGAACGAGGCCGATCAGCAACAGGACGATGGAGCGATCCTGTGCGGAGCGCGACGACCGCTGCGGATCGCGGCGGTCGGCCATGCTCAAGCGGACGACCGGCCGGCGAGCTGGGCGACCGCCTCGATGATGTCGGAATTGGCGAAGGGTTTGGTGATGAAGAGGTCGGCACCGCAGGCCAGTGCGGTCTCGCGGTCTTCCTTCTGACCCTTCGCCGTCAGCATGAGGACGGGAAGCCTGCCGGCGTTCTGGTCGACCCGAACCCGGCGCAGGATCTCATAGCCGTCCAGTTCAGGCAGCATGACATCGAGGATCATGACATCGGGCGTGTCGGACAGAGCCGTGTCGAGCGCGCTCTTGCCGTCGCTGACGACCGCCACGTCGTAGCCCGCCCGCTCAAGCAGAAAGCTGAGCGACTCAACGATGTTGGGCTCGTCCTCGGCGATCAGAACACGTTTCGTCATGGCCCCCCACGCCTTCACCGCCAGTTCTGTCTGGCGTTCGATTGAGCAGTTGGCCGACGATTAGACGTGACTTGCCGCGGACTTGCAACGTTCATGCCCCGTTCAGCCCGCCAACGGGTCCTCGACCCTGTGCGGACAGGCGTGTCGCGGGCAAAGCCGGCAACTCGGCCCCACCTCCTCCACCGGCACCGCGGAGTCAGGACCATAGACCGTCTGGCTCGCATCCTCCTCGGTCATGGCGATCATGTCCGTCAGATAGTGACGCGGCTTGCCGAACCCCGACGGTCCGGCGTTGCGGGCGCGAGCGACAAAGACAAAGTGCGCACCCGACGGGAAAAGCACCCGCTGGCGGATGAACGCCTCGGGCGATTGCTGGGCGCGGTAGAGCACCCAAAGCGGACAGGCCGACGCGTAACGCGGCACGGCAAGGTCCTCAAGGCCATACATCTCGATCAGCGTACCTGCGGCGTTGGCCTGGTAGTAGCCGAAGCGCGGCAGGTCTCGGTCCGGCGGCAGCGATGTCAGGCGATGACAGACACGTTCGACGTCGACGGAAAAGGCGTCCGCGAGCACGTCGACATCGAAGCCGCACCCGAGCGCCCGATCAATGAAGGGCTCCATGGGCATCAGCACGGCCGATGCGGCATAGTCCCGAAGCGTCTGTGCCGCTCGGCCGCGCGCCGCCGCCGTCTCGATCTCCGGTGCGGCGTCGATCAGATCTGTGATGGTGCGGTCGAGACAATCGTCGACCAGGGCGGAGACATGCTGCCAGCGTGAGCCCTCGAAGCCATCAGGCACGCCGGCGTCGAGGTCCGTGACGGCCTTCTCGAGTGCCACCACGTGATTCTGCCGGTTCTCGAAGAAGGCTTCGGCTTCGTCCAACGGAGTCAGGATTCTGTCGGGATCGTCGGTCTTGTGGAGATAGGCCGCCAAGGCCTCGCCGACATCGGACAGCACCTGGCTTTCCTCATGGATGATCGAGACGAAGCGGTCGCGCCGTTCCGTTGGCGCGTCGGGGAACTCGGTCAGGATCTCGCTCGATGAGCGAATGGCCGAGATGCGGCTCAACATCCGGTGCACGACCTCCTCGAGGAAGGGATCGTTCGACAGACGATCCGACAAAACCTGCGCGCGGCTTCTGGCGTCGCGCTCGGATCGGGCAAGGGTGGCAATGCCGCGGGCCCAGCCCGGGAAACGACCGATGAGCTCGCCCGTGCGCGGGACCTCGGGGCCCAGGTTCTCGACCGGCGGGAGATGTGCGATCTCGGTCAGCGACTCCAGAAGACGCCGCTCGGCGGCCCCGTCGAGTTCGTCGAGGGAGAGGTCGAGCGCTTCGGCCGTACGGCGCAACAACGGGCCGGCGATCTGCCGCTTGTTCCATTCGATCAGGTTTAGATAGGACGCGGAAATCCCGACCTCGCGGGCAAGCGCGGCCTGCGTCAGCCCCATCTCACGCCGCCGCTGGCGGATCCGGTTCCCGACAATCGAACGGTCGGGACCTGATAGACTCTTGGAATCAGCGGTTTGCGGCGCGACAGAGTCAATCATTGACAAATACACTCCGGTTGACAGTTAGAAATTGACAGAAAAATAATGTAATATCAATTAGTTGTTGTCCTCTTGACAGATAGAGCGTATCGTTTTCGCGGCTATCGGAACATCCGTGCCAACCGAACCGGAGGGGCCTCTGGTCATCGGAGCCCTCTCGGGGACACGCACAAGGGAGAACTGTACATGCGTAAACTGGATATCAGCCGTCGCGGCCTTCTGAAGGGTTCCGCGATCGCAGGCACCGGCCTCGCCGCGCCGGCCGTTCTGACGACCCCAAGCTGGGCGCAGAGTTACACGAACGAGCCGACCGGCGACACGGTCACGCTCGGCTTCAACGTGCCCCAGACCGGCGCCTACGCCGATGAGGGCGCGGACGAGCTGCGTGCCTATGAACTGGCGGTCAAGCATCTGAATGGCGAAGGCGACGGCGGTATGCTGAACACCTTCTCGTCGAAGGAACTGCAGGGCAACGGGATCAACGGCAAGCGGGTCGAGTTCGTCACGGGCGACACGCAGACCAAGTCGGACGCCGCGCGCGCCAGCGCCAAGCGCATGATCGAGAAGGACGGCGCGGTGATGATCACCGGTGGTTCATCCTCGGGCGTCGCCATCGCCGTGCAGGGCCTCTGCCAGGATGCTGGCGTCATCTTCATGGCCGGCCTGACCCACTCCAACGACACTACCGGCAAGGACCGCCGCGCGAACGGCTTCCGCCACTTCTTCAACACCGAGATGTCGGGCCGCGCGTTGGCACCGGTGCTCCAGGCGGCCTTCGGTAATGAGCGGACGGCCTACCACCTCACCGCCGACTACACCTGGGGCTGGAGCCAGGAAGGTTCGATCATCAAGTACACCGAGGACCTCGGCTGGAACACCGAGGCGGCCGTTCGTACGCCGCTCGGCGCCGGTGACTTCTCGCAGTACATCACGCCGGTTCTGAACTCCGATGCCGACGTGCTGGTGCTCAACCACTATGGCCGCGACATGGTCAATTCGCTGACCCAGGCGGTCAGCTTCGGCCTGCGCGACAAGCAGGTGAACGGCGAGGACTTCGCAATCGTCGTTCCGCTCTACAGCCGCCTGATGGCTCAGGGCGCGGGCGAGAACGTGGCCGGCATCTTCGGTTCGACCAACTGGCACTGGTCGCTGCAGGACGCAGGCAGCCAGGCCTTCGTCAAGTCGTTCGGTCAGGAGTACGGCTTCCCGCCGAGCCAGGCCGCGCACACCTGCTACTGCCAGACGCTGCTCTATGCCGACGCCTGCCAGCGTGCCGGTACTTTCCGTCCATCCGGTGTGGGTGCTGCGCTCGAAGACTTCGAGTTCGACGGTCTCGGCAACGGCCCGACACTCTACCGCGCCGGTGACCACCAGTGCTTCAAAGATGTGCTGGTCGTGAAGGGCAAGGAGAACCCGAACTCCGAATACGACCTGCTGGAGATCGTCGAGATCACGCCGCGTTCGGCGGTTGAATATCCGGTCGATCTCTTTGAAGGCGAGCTTGGCCCCTACAACGACGGCGCCTGATTGCTGAACCGTTGACCACATCCGGTCGCCCCCGGCGAGGTGCTGGGGGCGACCGGCTCCTTTTCGGAGGGACCTGACCGATGGACGCCATCCTTCTGCAGATCCTGAACGGCCTCGACAAGGGCGGCGCTTATGCGCTGATAGCCTTGGGGCTCACGATCATTTTCGGCACACTGGGCGTGGTGAACTTCGCCCATGGTGCACTCTTCATGCTGGGTGCTTTCTGCGCCGTCACCGTCAAGACACTGCTGAGCCTTGAGCAGGTCGTGGAAGACCCGAACCAGCTGACCGCCTGGGGCACGCCGGTCGAGATCCGCACGCCCTATGTCGAGGCCTGGTTCGGTGACTTCGGACTGACGCTTCTGCAGTACTCGGTACCAGTTTCCATATTGATCGCCATTCCGGTGATGCTTGCCATCGGCATCGCCATGGAGCGCGGTCTCATTCGCTTCTTCTACAAGCGGCCCCACGCAGAACAGATCCTGGTGACCTTCGGCCTCGCCATCGTCATTCAGGAAATCGTCAAGGCGCAATTCGGTGCCAACCCGATCCCGCAGCCTGCGCCCGACATCCTCCGGGGCATGGTCGACTTCGGCACCGTGATCGGCCTTGAGGCCGGCAACGTGGCCTACCCGGCATGGCGCCTAGTCTACTTCCTCTTCTCGGCGGCGATCATCGGTCTGGTCTTTGCCTTTCTGCAATTCACGACCTTCGGCATGGTCGTACGCGCCGGCATGGCGGACCGCGAAACCGTCGGCCTGCTCGGCATCGACATTGATCGGCGCTTCACCATCGTCTTCGGCATGGCGGCCGTCGTCGCCGGTCTTGCGGGCCTGATGTACACACCCATCCTCAGTCCCGACTACCACATGGGCATGGACTTCCTCGTCCTCAGCTTCGTGGTGGTCGTGGTTGGCGGCATGGGTTCGCTTGGTGGTGCCGTTGCCGCGGGCTTCCTGCTCGGCATCGTCCAGAGCTTCGCCTCGATGAACGAAGTGAAGGCCATCCTTCCCGGCATCGACCAGATCATCATCTACCTGATCGCAGTCGTGATCCTGTTGACCCGCCCCCGTGGCCTGATGGGCCGCAAGGGCGTGATGGAGCACTGAACCATGGCTATGTTCAAGATGACCCGCCAAGACATGATCCTGCTCATCGTCTTCTCCGCGGCCGTGCTCGCGGGTCCGATCATCCTGCAGCCGGTGGGTGCCGGTTATCCGGATCTGTTGCAGAAGTTCGCGATCTTCGGAATCTTCGCACTCGGCTTCAACATCCTCTTCGGGCTAACCGGTTATCTCTCCTTCGGTCACGCCGCCTTCCTCGGCGTTGGTTCGTACACCGCAGTCTGGACCTTCAAGCTGTTCAGCATGAACCCGGTTCCGGCGATCATCTTCGCCACCCTGCTGGGCGGTCTGTTCGCCGCACTGGTCGGCTATGTCTCCCTGCGCCGGTCGGGTATCTACTTCTCGATCCTGACGCTCGCCTTCGCGCAGATGAGTTACAACCTCGCCTACTCGGTACTCACGCCGATCACCAACGGCGAGACCGGCCTGCAGCTCGTACAGTCCGACCCGCGGGTGCTCGACGCCGCCTTCGGGCGCGACTACGGCGCGGTGCTGCCGTCGAGCGACCTCTTCGGCATCAGCATGACCGGCTATCCCGGCTTCTACTTCTGCGGGGTGATGCTGATCATCTGCTTCTTCATCGCCATGCGCATTTTCCGTTCTCCCTTCGGACTGATGCTACGGGCGGTGAAGTCGAATCAGAACCGGATGAACTACACCGGTCTCAACACCCGGCCCTATACGCTCGCGGCTTTCGTGATCTCGGGCATGTATGCCGGGCTCGCAGGCGGCCTGATGGCCGTCACCGATCCGCTCGCAGGCGCCGAACGGATGCAGTGGACGGCGTCGGGCGAGGTCGTGCTCATGACCATCCTGGGCGGCGCAGGCACACTGCTCGGTCCGGTGATCGGCGCGGGCGCGATCAAGTACTTCGAGAACATCTTCTCGGCCTTCAACGAAGGTGTGCTGATGAACGCCTTCAGCTTCCTGCCGGAGTTCCTGCAACACGTGGCCGTGTCGGTCTCCAGCCTGTTCGTCGGCGAAGGCTGGCACCTCACGCTCGGTGCGCTCTTCATGATCATCGTGATCTTCCTGCCGGGCGGACTGATGGAGGGAGTCAACCGGATCCGAAACTGGATCCTCCGGCGCTTCGGGGGCGATGACGACAAGAAGGACGCCGAGCCGGTATCCGAGCCCACCCCGGCAGAATAGGAGGCAGGACGATGAGCATTCTCACCGTTCAGAACGTCAACAAGCGCTTCGGCGGCCTGCTTGCGCTCGACAACGTTAACCTGCAGGTCGAGGAAAACACGGTGCACGCCATCATCGGTCCAAACGGCGCAGGCAAGTCGACACTGCTCAACTGCTTCGTCGGTCTCCTGGAGCCCGATACCGGCACGGTCATGTTCGACGGTCAGTCCCTGCTGGGCCTGAAGCCGCATGAGATCAACCAGACCGGAGTGAGCCGCGTGTTCCAAACACCGGAAATCTTCGGCGACCTGACTCTGCTGGACAACGTGGTCATTCCCGCGCTCGCCAAACGTGATGGCGCCTTCAAGCTCAACGCGCTCACGGCGGTGGGCGATGAGACCGCCGTGCGTGAGCGCGCTCTGGAAGGTCTGCGCGACGTCGGTCTGATCGATCAGGCCGAGGTCACGGCCGACCAGCTTTCACGCGGCGACAAGCGGCGGCTCGAGCTCGCCATGTGCCTGGTGCAGGATCCCAAGCTTCTGCTGCTCGACGAACCGACCGCGGGCATGGCGCGTGCCGACACCAACAACACGATCGAGCTGATGAAACGGATCGCCCGGAGCGGCGTCACCATGGTGGTGATCGAGCACGATATGCATGTCGTCTTCTCGCTCGCCGACCGTATCTCCGTGCTCGCCCAGGGCACAGTGATCGCCGAGGACATGCCCGACAAGATCAAGGGCGATCCCCGGGTCCAGGAAGCCTATCTCGGAGGAGCCCACCTATGACCGACACGCAGGCAGGCGCCGCGCCCGAGCAGAGCACACTCCTGAGCGGCAACGAGTTCAAGGGTGCCGCCCCCGGCAAGGCGCCAACCCTGTCGACGGGTGGACAGGCCGCCTACTTCTCGTGCTGGGATATTCACGCTTACTACGGCGAGAGCTACATCGTGCAGGGTGTGAGCTTTGACATCCGCGAGGGTGAGATCGTCGCCCTGCTGGGCCGCAACGGTGCGGGCAAGACCTCGACCCTGCGCGCCATCGCCCGGGTCGACGACCCGGCGCTGCGCTCAGGCGAGATCTGGCTCGACCATCAGCCGCTCCATGAGATGCGCTCGCACCAGGCGGCCCAGATCGGCATCGGCCTTGTGCCGGAGGATCGCCGGATCATTCCCGGCCTGACCGTCGAGGAGAACCTCAAGCTGGCGCAGATCGCCCCGCCGGTCGGCTGGTCGATCGAACGGATCTACGATCTCTTCCCGCGTCTGGGCGAACGGCGCGACCAGGAGGGAACGACGCTTTCGGGCGGCGAGCAGCAGATGCTCGCGATCGGCCGCACGCTGGCGCGCGACGTGAAGCTGCTGCTGCTCGACGAGCCTTACGAAGGACTGGCTCCGGTCATTGTCCAGGAAATCGAGAAGACGCTGGAGCAGATCAAGAAGCTGGGCATGACCACGATCATTGTCGAGCAGAACGCGATCGCTGCGCTCTACCTGGCCGACCGAGCTATCATCCTCGACATGGGACAGGTCGTGTTCGACGGCATCGCCCAAGAGGTGCTCGACGACGCGGATCTGCGCCAGCAGTACCTGGCGATCTGATTCCGGGGCACCATGCCATGGTTGAGGAGCACGGAGCAGCGCCACCCACGCTGGCGCTCAACACCAAGCTCGAAGACGACTTTGTCTCGCCGCTGACCGCGGTCCGCGGCTCGCTCGAAATCCTGCGCGACCATCCGGAACTGGCGGTTGCCGATCGCCGCCGCTTCATCGACATGGCGCTCGATGGCTGCGCCCGACTGGACCATGGCATCAATGACCTGGCGGCCTCCGTCTATGCCGCCGGTCAGCGGGCGGACGACGAACCGGCGGATGGGCTGGCCGCTGGTGAGCCGGCGCAGAGAATCAGATTCGATCATGAAACCAACATCGCCGAACTCGATCTCTCGGATCTGGAGTTCGACAGCTCGACCGCCGTTAACGCCTTCTATGACAGGATCAGCGCGGCGCTCGAAGCAACGGGCAAGAAGTGGTTCCTGATGGTCGATCACACCGACTGCAACATCTGGCCCGAGGCATGGATCGCCTTCGCCTATCGGAGCAAGAAGGCCGCCGCGGCTTATGCTCTGGGCGTGGCGCGCTACGCGATGTGCCCGAGCGGCAACCAACCAGCGGCCTCCGGCATGTTCTCGTCGCGCGAGGACGCCATGGCCGACATCGAGCGGCAACGCGGCAGATAACTCAACTCGCGAACATGCGTCCCCGCAATGATTTGCTATTGGAACCGCATGCTTGTCCCGCGCCGCGCACGTTGCATGTTCACGGACGCACTGCTCGGTGTCCTGCTCGTCTCTCCGCCCAGAGACGCGCAAGCTCAGGACATACCGACAGTCCAGAATGGTCTGTGCAGTCGCAGGCCGGCGGTGTTCTCGCCATCCTCGGCCTCTCGGTCGTGCCCAACGATACTGCCAGTACGCTTTCGGTCGATGCAGGCGTCTGCGACATCAAGTTCCAGGCCTTGCAACTGGGTGCCGGCTTCACGTGATCCGATGAGCTTCCACTCTACCTTGAGGGCTTCGCCAGCTACGACCCCCGGTTTGTCTTCTCCAACAACTCGCGAACGACAGTAGTCGACGCGAAATGGACCAGCGTCGCAGGCACCGTTGGTGTCGGGTGGAGTTTCCCGATCAGCGAAGAATAGGTATTCCGACCCATCCTGAACGGCTCGGTCGGCCACATCTCGGGCGCCCACTTCAATCCGGC
The DNA here is from genome assembly GCA_014323865.1 of Rhodospirillales bacterium. Taxonomy (NCBI): domain Bacteria; kingdom Pseudomonadati; phylum Pseudomonadota; class Alphaproteobacteria; order Rhodospirillales; species Rhodospirillales bacterium. The sequence continues at coordinate 75,023 of JACONG010000005.1, forward strand.
AATCATACTGGGCCCCTGAGCCGGCGGGCGCTTCGACGCCAAAGACAGCGCGCCTCACTGGGGCACCCAGGTCGTCAGTGCCATCCTTGCGACGGTCATGCTCTACGTCATCGCGAGCGGTCAGCCGGGCTTCAGCCCGGCCGGCGGCTTTGCGGCGAACGGCTACGGCTCGCATTCGACCGAGCGCTACACGCCAATTGCCTGCCTGGTGGCCGAAGTGGTGCTTGCCGCCTTCTTCCTGATCGTCATCATGAGTCCAACCGACAAACGCGCACCGGCCCGGTTTCGCACCGCTTGCGAGCGGCTTCGGCGCGTTCGCCAGCGGCTTGGTCATGGGCCAGCTCTGGCTCTTCTGGGTGGCACCGCTCTAGCGTTCGGTCGTGTCGACGGTGTTGCGCCGGATACGACGACGGCCGATGAAACCACGGATCGGCTCCGGCGGAATCCACGCCGGTGCAGGGATGCGCATCTGATCGCTCAAGAGATCGGAGTCCTGGCCGGCAATGTGGTCGGCCAGGAGCGTACCAGCCATGGTGCCATTGGAAACGCCTGCGCCATTGCACCCGATCGAGCCCCACATCCCGTCGCCGAGCCGACCGAAGATATGACCTTCGTTACGCGTGATCGCGACGCAGCCGCCCCAAGTGTGTTCGATGTCAAGCTCGGCAAGCTGCGGCCAGCGTTTGGCGATCGACTCCGCATGGATACGTCGAACATGTTCCATGAACGCTGTATCTGACGTGCCGCCGGGACCGTAGTAGCCGGAGTTGCGCATCACGATACGGCCGTCGGGCGTATGCTGGAGCGTGGAGCCGCCCATGCAGGACGGCAGCAATCCGAAATGGCTGCCGTCGCCACCCATCGCGGATTTCTCCTCATCGGTCATCGGACGCGTGATGCTGGCGAAGATCGACAACGCGACCATGGCGGAACCGCCGACGCAGAGCGAGGGCGAGAAGACGTTGGTGCAGAGCAGCACCTGATCGGTGACGACTTCGCCGTTCGCGGTCTCGAGCCTGTGAGGACGACCACGCCGGTGGCGCAGGACCGGCGAGTCCTCGTAGACCGTGACGTTGCCGGGCAGGGTCTGCACCAGGCCGCGGCACAACGCGGCCGGGTTGACCAGCGCGGTCCCTTCGACCTTCACACCGCCGGTGTAGAACCCGGAGCCAGTGATCCGTGCGATCTCGCCCGCATCGAGGTCCGTGTGGGACGCCCCGAGCGAGTCGTTGCCTCTGCGCTGCTCGTCCAGCCCCTTCTCACCGGCGGATCCTGCCGCCACCCAGAGCTTGCCCCATTGCCGCCACTGGCAGGCGATCTGGTTCGCCTGGACCAGGTCGCAGAGAATGGCGAGGCCACCGCTCGACAGCCGCTTGCGGGCTTCAGCCAGCGCCTGGTCGGGGAACGGAAGCTGGTAGGGCATGAAGTGGAAATCAAGCACGAAGCCGGAGTTGCGGCCCGACGTGCCGAAGCCGACCCGTTCGGCCTCGATCAGCGCGATCGGCTGATCAGGATAGTGCTCAGCAAGCCTGCGGGCCGCGGCAAGACCGGTGAAACCAGCACCCACCACCGCCCATGGCACCCGTACGCTGCCCTCCGGCCGCCGGGCCGGCGGTGGGTCGGGTAGGACGTTGTACCAGCCGTTGGTGGCGGCGTTGGATGGAGGCTTCACGACACATCTCCGGAAAGACGCGGCATTGAAGACCAATCGACAGGCTGAGGCGAGCCTGTTCTTGCCGTCTCTCGCACCCCCGTCAGAACCGCACACTCACGACACGATCAGGGCCGGCCACCACCGAAACCTTACGGTGACCGGCACCACCCCGAATAGGCCAGATTGTTGCGGTCGCCGGGCACTTTCACGGGCCGGCCATCCTTGATCTCCAAGAGAACGCCGCAGCCGTTGTCGAAGAAACGGCACATCATCGGCTGTGCGGTCGTCATGGCAGCCTCCCCCAGACTCTCATCTCCCACTCTGTCGCAGGACGACGGTACGGGGCCTCACGATTGGGCGGTGCCCGACGATAACGCACCTTGTCGGCCTGATTTGTGATCGACCAGCCCTGAATCAGAAACGGCGCTTTGGAAATCCGGAACGCCGCGTTATCTTGCGAAGTAGTAGCGGGGGCCCGCAGCAGCTTCTGCTTGCTGTTTGCGGCGGAGGCACTGAGCCCACTGGATTGGGGCAGAAGATCCAAGGCTCTACCACCACGCAGATAAACTGCTACCCGACAGTAGTGGCTCAGCCTTTGGACGGAGCTGGGACCATACTCTAGACTGTGTGAGCCGACGTCGCTCACGCTTGGGGCTCAAAGCGGGATAAACAAAGCCGATCCGGCTCGACAATTCAGATGTCCAGTTCATTCCAGAGCTTCTTGGCGCGATGTGTTTCCGTCGACCTGGAGGTGGATCCCAGAACCGCAAAGATCTTCGGTCTTGCAGCCGTCCGACACAAACTCGGCGACAGCATCGTCCTGGACAAGAACGGCTTGAAACAGTGTCTCGATACACTCGAAGAGGCACTCGGCACCATCGATCACATGATTGGCCATAATATCCTAAGGCACGACCTTCCGCACTTGGTGGCAAGGCGCCCGCGGTTGGGAGAGATCGTTAGGGGCCCGATTGACACGCTCTGGCTCAACCCGCTCGCCTTTCCACGCAATCCCTATCACCGGCTGGTCAAGCACTATCAGGATGGACGCCTCCAAGCGGGCCACGTGAACGACCCTGAAAAGGATGCTGAGCTCGTCTTTCAAGTCTTGGAAGGGCAACTGGACGCCTTCACGAATCTGAACGCCGAGAGTCAGGATGCCCTGACCGCCTATCACTTCCTGACCACACGTTCAGAGCCATCAACCGGGTTCGATGCCGTGTTTCGCGAGATTCGCGGGGCACAAGTTCCGTCAGTCGCGGCTGCGCAGAAAGCCATTGAGTGTCTGCTGTCAGGCCAGTCGTGTGCACCGCAGGCAGAGGAACTGCTCGAGCGGATCGGAAGTCCGGAACTGAGTTGGCCTACGGCCTATGCCCTAGCCTGGATCTCGGTGGCGGGCGGCAACTCGGTGATGCCGCCATGGGTGCGCAAGAGCTTTCCAGATGCTGCCAGGATTGTCCGGCGCTTGCGTGATACTGCCTGCGGCAGCGCTGAATGCCCCTGGTGCAAAGAACAGAATGATCCGAAGAAGGCCCTCTCACGATGGTTTGGCTTCGATGCGTTTCGACCTGAGCCCGTCGACGACAAAGGTGAATCCCTTCAGGAGCGGATTGTTGACGAGGCCATGCGCGGTCAAGCCATCCTCGGCATCTTGCCAACCGGAACCGGCAAGTCTGTCTGTTATCAGATTCCGTCACTCTCAAAGTTCGACAAGATCGGTGCGCTGACCGTCGTCATCTCGCCCCTGGTGGCGCTGATGGCCGATCAGGTTCAGGGCATGAGACGCGCGGGCATCTCCTCTGCGGTCACCATCAACGGCATGCTCTCCATGCCCGAGCGGCAGGATGCGCTCGACAAGGTTCGGATGGGTGACGCGGCAATGCTGCTGATCTCGCCCGAACAGCTACGCAGTGTCTCGGTCAGGTCCGTGCTGAACCAGCGTGAGGTCGGTCTCTGGGTACTTGACGAAGCGCACTGCATCTCTAAATGGGGGCACGACTTCAGACCGGATTACCGCTACGTCAGCCGTTTCATCAAGGAGTTCTCAGGCGATGAACCGCCTGCTCCGATCCTGTGCCTTACCGCCACCGCCAAGCCGGATGTCATCAGCGACATTCGAGACCATTTCCGATCGCGCCTCGGCGCTGATCTCCTCCTGTTCGATGGGGGAGCCAAGCGCACCAAACTGACGTTCGAGGTGCGACCGACGCAGCGGGAGACCAAGCTCGTCGATATCCTTGATGTGATAGAGGCGAACCTGCCGGCCGAAGGTACGTCCGGCACCGTCGTCTACTGCGCGACCCGAAGCGCAACGGAGCGGGTTTCCGAGTTTCTGCAACAGCAAGACATCGCTGCCGAACGGTTCCACGCCGGACTGACACCAGAAGAGAAACGCGAGACCCAAGAGAGGTTCCGTGTCGGAGCCCTGCGTGTCATTGCAGCCACCAGTGCGTTTGGCATGGGTATCGACAAACCGGACATTCGGCTGGTCGTTCACGGCGACATTCCGAGCTCCTTGGAGAACTACCTGCAGGAGGCCGGTCGTGCGGGACGCGATCGCGCGCCGGCAACCTGCGTTCTGCTGTTCTCCACGAACGATGTGGAGCGTCAGTTTTCGCTGTCAGCACGTTCACGCCTTGCTCGCCACGAGATCGGTGCGGTCCTGAAGGCGCTTCGCCGCCTCGATACCAAGACGGCGAAGCAGGGCGAGGTCATTGCGACTACTGGAGAAATCGTCCACGCCGAACAGGATCGGGAGTTCGAGCGTGACAGTGCGACAGACGACACCCGCATCAAGATCGCAGTCTCGTGGCTCGAAGAGGCCACGTTGCTGACCCGCGAAGAGAACCGGGTCCAAGTGTTCCCGTCCTCGCTGAAGGTTCCGACCATGGAGGCAGCAAAGGAGCGGATCGCCAGCGCGAGCGTTACCGGCGCCAGACGCAGGCAACTGCTGGGGATCGTCTATCAATTGATGAACGCCCCACCCGACCAGGGCATTTCAACTGACGAACTGACGGGTGCCAACGGTCTGACCGGCCGGAGCCTTAACAAGGCGATGGCTGATCTGGAAACGCTTGGCATCGCCAGCAACGACATCGCCATCACGATCTTCGTTCACGTCGGTGTCGAGGGGCAATCATCACAGCGGTTGCAACATGCCGCACAACTGGAAACCGACCTGATCGCGCTGATGCGGGAGTTTGCGCCAGGCGCAGAAACCACCGACACGATCCCGCTGAACCTGTCGGAGACGTGCCAGATGTTGCGCGATCGTCATGATCACATTGTCCGTCCGGACATTGTCGAGAAGTTGGTGCGCAGCATGGCTGGTGACGGCCGCGACCAGGATGGTGGCCGGGGCAACCTCAGGCTGCACAAGGAATCACGCAACACGCTCTCGATCACCCTGCGGCGATCCTGGTCCGTCCTATCTGAAACCGCCGAGCTGCGGCAGCAGGCTGCCACTCACCTGCTTGGGCACCTCACGGAGAGGGTACCAAAAGGCAAACGCGGCAAGGACATCCAAGTTGAAACCACCATGGGTGACTTGCTCGCGAGGCTCAACGGCGATGCACTTCTGCGCGATACCGTGAAGGATGTGAGCAAACTTATGGAGCGAGCACTCCTCTGGCTCCACGAGCAGGAAGTGCTCACGCTGGGCAAGGGGTTGACCGTCTTCCGTCCGGCAATGACGGTCCATTTGCGCAAGAGCAGAGACGGCTTCACCCAGAAGGACTTTAGCCCGCTTGAAAAGCACTATCTCGAGCAGACCATCCAAACCCACGTCATGGCTACCTACGCGGAGACCGGCCTCAACTCGATGGCAATGGCTCTCAGCCTTTCGGAGGATTACTTCACCCGGGATCGAGACACCTTCCTGAAGCGCTGGCTGCCCGGACGCGAAGCAGAGATCAGACGTCAGACGACAAACGAGTCGTGGACGTCGATTGTCGAGGATTTGGGAGATCCCGTTCAGCAGGAGATCGTCTCCGACGATCGGGCACAGACCAACGTGCTGGTTCTGGCAGGACCCGGATCCGGCAAAACAAGGGTCCTGGTCCATCGCATTGCCTATCTCGTGCGCGTCAAACGGGAGGACCCGCGCGGCATCCTGGTCCTCGCCTACAACCGTCATGCAGCCGCCGAGATCCGGATCCGCTTGCGCCAACTGATTGGTGACGAGGCCAACGGAGTGACCATCTCGACTTGCCACGCCCTTGCCATGCGATTGGTCGGCGTGAGCTTTGCCGGTGCATCGGGTGCCGACCATGACTTTGATGGCATTGTGCTTGAGGCCGTGCGCCACCTGAACGGCGAGGGTCTGACGAAGTCCGAAGCAGAAGCCCAGCGGGAGGGTCTGATCCTGGGCTATCGTTGGATTCTCGTCGATGAGTACCAAGACATTGGGCCCGAAGAGTACGCCCTGATTGCAGCGGTCGCTGGCCGTTCCCTTGACGACCCCGATCTGCGACTGAGCCTATTCGCGGTCGGAGACGATGATCAGAACATCTATGCCTTCGCCGGTGCCTCGGTCCGATTCATCCGCCAGTTCGAGGAGGACTACCGTGCCAAGCCTGTCTTCCTGATCGAGAACTACCGTTCGACCCAGCACATCGTCGCCGCAGCCAACACGGTAATCAAAAAGGCCCAGGATCGTATGAAGATTGGCCGCGATATTGTCGTGAACCGGGAGCGTGCCCGGGATCCTGCCGGTGGCGCCATGGCCTCTCTCGACAGTGTTGCCATGGGTCGTGTTCAACTTGTGGAATATTCGCCGGACGACGTTGTGCAGGCCGCTGCCGCGATCCAGGAGCTGGAGAGGCTCGCCCGTCTGGACCGGAGTGGGAGTGGTCAAGGACAGCTGTCGTCTCGCGAAACTGGCGCTTTCTTACACCTGTTCGCGCCTTGGCTGAGGCACATCAGATTCCAGTTGAGATGGCCTACGAGACACTTCCCAACATTTGGCGCCTTCGTGAAATGCAGGCCTTCATTTCTGACCTGCGGCGCAAACAAACACGTCGGCTTGAGACCAAAGAGCTGTGGGCCCTACTCGGCAGGCAGGGCCGCAACAAATGGACCGAACTGATTGGAGAGGGCATCACCGCACTCCAAGAAGAAGTCGACGGCAAAGCCATATCAGTTGCCGATCTCGTCGAGTGGTTTGCGGAGTGGGCTCGAGAGACCCGAGGCAAACAGCAGGGCCTTCTGCTTCTGACCGCGCACCGGGCAAAGGGTCTCGAGTTCGATCACGTCGTGATTCTGGATGGAGGTTGGGAGGCAAAATCTGCGGTCGAGGACAGTGACGCTCCCCGCCGCCTTTTCTATGTCGCCATGACCCGCGCAAGACGAAGCCTCACAGTACTGAGTAGGGGTAACCATCCGTTCCTGACCACATCGGAGGATGCTGTCCTCAGACGTCGGATTGTTCCCGACATCAAGGATCTATCGGTGGGAGCAGAGCGCTACGTCCTGCCGGAAATGAAACTCGTCAACCTGTCCTGGGCTGGCCGTCTGCCAACCGGCCATCCAACCCACGTGGCCATTGACCGGGCACAGATCGGCGATGCGATCGATCTGGTCGCCAAGGGTAATGACTGGTTCATCCGAAACCAACAGGGCCAGTCTATCGGTCACATGTCGCGTGCCTTCGCGCCACCCGATGGTACTGGGCTTCATCGCGGCGAGATCGGTGCGATCGTTCGATGGCGGATGCTCGACAACAAAGAAGATTACAGACGCGGCATCCACATCGACGAATGGGAGGTTGTTCTGCCTGAACTCATCTACAGACCCAGGAAAAAATCGGAATAGTTCGACCGAGCAGTCTACTAGTAAAGGTCCTGCCAATGGTTCCAAGGCAATAAGCGCCCACCAATGACAAACGCCCCACCGCGCAAGCGGTGAGGCGCCATGTTTCGTGGTAGCGGGGGCAGGATTTGAACCTGCGACCTTCAGGTTATGAGCCTGACGAGCTACCGGGCTGCTCCACCCCGCACCAAGCTCGTGAGTTCATCTTAAAGGGCGTGATTAGCAAGACGTCAGGGCCGGGTTGGGCCGGGCGACGTGCTTCAAAAGCCTGGCAGCGACCTACTCTCCCACGCCTTAAGACGTAGTACCATTGGCGCTGGAGGATTTAACGGCCGAGTTCGGAATGGGATCGGGTGGAGGCCCCCCGCTAGAGCCACCAGGCTGTTGAAACGCGTCGCCTTGACCCTCAAGCATATCGTCTGACGGGACGACATCGGCAGGCGTGTCTCGTGTTCTATGTTATTGTGATGTGGTGTTCCAGCGTGGACTCAGGTATGATGCGCGTTGAGTTCGTGAACCCCCAAAGAGATTCATTGAAGATCAAGCCGATCGAGCGATTAGGACCAGTTAGCTTCACGCGTTACCGCGCTTCCACACCTGGCCTATCAACGTGGTGGTCTTCCACGGCTCTCAAGGGAAACCTGGTTTCGAGGGAGGCTTCCCGCTTAGATGCCTTCAGCGGTTATCCCGTCCGCACATAGCTACCCGGCGGTGCCGCTGGCGCGACAACCGGTACACCAGAGGTGCGTCCATCCCGGTCCTCTCGTACTAGGGACAGATCCTCTCAAGTTTCCTAACACCCATGGCAGATAGGGACCGAACTGTCTCACGACGTTCTAAACCCATCTCACGTACCACTTTAATCGGCGAACAGCCGAACCCTTGGGACCTGCTTCAGCCCCAGGATGTGATGAGACGACATCGAGGTGCCAAACACCGCCGTCGATGTGGACTCTTGGGCGGTATCAGCCTGTTATCCCCGGAGTACCTTTTATCCGTTAAGTGATGGCCCTTCCACGCGGAACCACCAGATCACTATGACCGACTTTCGTCTCTGCTCGGCCCGTCAGCCTCGCAGTCAGGCAGGCTTTTGCCATTGCACTCAACAGCTGATTTCCGACCAGCTTGAGCCTACCTTCGCGCGCCTCCGTTACTCTTTGGGAGGCGACCGCCCCAGTCAAACTACCCACCATGCAGGGTCCCGGCCCCGGATTCACGGGGCTCGGTTAGATATCAACGAGCATCAGGGTGGTATTTCAAGGTTGCCTCCACGCAAGCTGGCGCCAACGCTTCAAAGGCTCCCACCTATCCTACACAAACAATCGTTAATACCAGTGCAAAGCTGTAGTAAAGGTTCACGGGGTCTTTCCGTCTAACCACGGGAACTCCGCATCTTCACGGAGAATTCAATTTCGCTGAGTCGACCTTGGAGACAGTGGGGAAGTCGTTACGCCATTCGTGCAGGACGGAACTTACCCGTCAAGGAATTTCGCTACCTTAGGACCGTTATAGTTACGGCCGCCGTTTACCGGGGCTTCGATTCAAGGCTTGCACCTCTCCTCTTAACCTTCCGGCACCGGGCAGGCGTCAGACCCTATACGTCGTCTTGCGACTTAGCAGAGCCCTGTGTTTTTAGTAAACAGTCGCTACCCCCTGGTCTGTGCCCCCCGCTCCAGGTTGCCCTGAAACGGGGCCTCCTTCTTCCGAAGTTACGGAGGCAATTTGCCGAGTTCCTTCAAGATCGTTCTCTCAAGCGCCTTGGTATACTCTACCATCCCACCTGTGTTGGTTTCGGGTACGGTCTATATGCCAGAGCTGTTTCCTGGAACACCACCACGGCCCGGATCAATCCGATAAGACCGAACCATTTACGGTGTTCGTCACTTCTGGCAGGCCCAGGACTATTAACCTGGTTCCCATCGACTACGCCTTTCGGCCTCGCCTTAGGGG